>CALNBC010000149.1 GCA_937874755.1 uncultured Clostridia bacterium | reverse complement strand
GGCATTTTTATCGTATGCGTAGACGTAGTAGACTGTGGGGTCGCTGTCCTCGCTCTTGTAGGTGCAAAACAGCGTCACCCCCAACGCGGAATTCGCTATGGAAAAACCTGCCTTCGTGCCCTCGGCCTCGCTCAATGCGGCATCGGCGAAGGCGGTGCGCATCTCCTCGGCAGTCTTGTTTAGGAATGTGCCAATATCCGCGACGCCGCGGCGCATCGCGCCCATGTAAATAGCGGTGCCGTCGGACGCGTACAGTGTCCCCTCGCCGTCGGGCAGCAGCCCCTTCACCTGCCCTATGTAGTACAGCCGCCCGTTGTCCCTGGTGATTTCTGCTTCGCCTGTGGGTGCACCCGCCTCAAAACTGCCCACAATCAGCCAGTCTTGATCGGTGCGCAGCTTGCCGTCGCCATGATACAGCCCGTTGTGGAATCCGCCCTCATAAATTAGCTTACCGCCCTCTGAATAGAGAATGCCGGTTTGCTCGTAGAGGCCAGCGAGGTACCCGCCGCTGTATTCCATCTGCGCATTTTCGTAATAGCTCGTGCCATTGCCCTCGCGCACTCCCTGCGCGAAGCCGCCGCGGTACTTTAGCTCGCCGTCCGGGTAGTATTCGCTGCCCTCGCCCTCGTAGAGGTCCTCTGCAAAGCCGCCCTTATAGACGGGCTTGCCGCCCGAATACGCCGCGCCTTCGCCGTTCCTTACGCCGCCCGTAAAGCCGCCTTCGTAGACGAGTTGACCGTTTTCGTACAGCTTGCCTTTGCCCTCGTATATGCCGGCGATAAAATCCCCCTCGTACAGAAGCGTCCCATCCTGGTACAAACTGCCCTTGCCTTGGTATAAATCCTCTAAAAAGCCTCCCTCGTAAAGGGGTGCGCCGTTTTCGTATGCCTTGCCTTTGCCATTTCGCACACCGCCCGAAAAATCGCCCTCGTAAATCAGTACGCCGCCCTTATAAAGGCTGCCCTTGCCTGCGTACAGACTGTCGGCGAACCCGCCCTCGTAGAGCACCAGGCCTTGCTCGTCGTACTCCTTGCCCGCGCCGCTCAATACGCCTTCTTCGAGGCGGCCTTGCAGCATAGGCTCCGTCTTTTGTTCGTCGTAATACAGCATGACCTTGCCGCTGTACGCCTCCACCGCCGCTTCCTGATTGTACATGTGGGCGGTGAAGAACGCGCTTACCAGCCACGGCCAAATGACAAAGTATATCAGCAGTCCCAATGCGACGGCCCCCACCGCTAAAAACACCAGGAATGACTTGGAGACGAAAAGACGCTTGGTCTCTACGAAGTCCTCCCGTTTGGTCGGCTTTTTACCCGCGACTGCGACTGTGGACATCGCCTTGGGCACCAGCTTGACCGCCTGCCGGGAAAAGCTGGTGATTCTGCGCACGCTGGCGCGAACGCGCATGACCTGGCGCACCAGGAAGGCACGAAAAGTCCTGAAAACAACGCCCAGGGAATCGAATATGTATGAAAAGAATCTCGAGATCAAAGGCCTCTCCTCCCCGGAACCAACGTATTATATGGCGACATACTTCACGAGCAAAGCTGCCGCGCCCACCGCCAACAGCAGCAATACAGCAATGGCAATGCACTTCAGCACCAGCTTTTTCGTGTAACCCGGAGCCACCCTAAGCTCCTGCACAGGCGAGCGGCGCACATACCCGTCCGGCGCGACGCTGCCCTGCGCGTCCTGAACATAAACCCCGCTTCGCCCGAACTTGGTCTTTTGCTTTTTCTCAGACTTGCGCGATGCCGCCTCGAGCTTCCCGCTTACAACACGCGTTATGCTCGCATGGCGGAGAATGCCTTGTTGCTCTTGGCGCAGGCGGTTTTTTACCGCGCTCTCCACTTGCTTTTCTGCTATTTTCAAAGGGGTGTTCGACATTGCTTCACCCTCCTGCATATTTCGTCAATTTAGGCTTACTTCCTCCGGCGGCTCCCTCTCGTATTTGTCCGACAGGTACAAGTAGTGGCGCGCCGCCCCGTCCGCGCTGCGCAACCGCGCTATATCCATGAAAAGGCGCTTCGCCTTGGAAAAATCGCCGCTGTAAAAGGCGTACAGTCCAGTGCTGAACTTGCCCCGCATGTTTTCCTTGGCGAGGCGCAGCGCGTATTCGTCTCCGTCGTAAATCTCGTACACGCGAATCAGCGAACCGCCGTCCCGCCCCTTGCCCAAGTACCTAATGCCGTACTTCTTTGCCTCCTCTGCCACAGCGCCGGTGCAGAGTATGTTGGCGTCCAACGTTTGGGCCAGCTCGATGAGCCGCCGAGCGGTGTTCAGGCAGGAGGAGACCACCGTCGGCACCATACGCGACTGGTCGCCCACCACGCCCATCATAGCCACGCCGTAATCCAGCGCAATGCGAAGCTCCACCGGCGCCTCGCCGCGGGCTGTGCGCTCGTCGTTGAGGTCGAGTATCTCCTGGCGTATTGCCACCGCCGCGCTCGCCGCCTCGGGTCCATTCCCGAACACGGCATCGAAGCCGTCGTAAGTGAAGTTGTATATCGCGCCCCCGTTCGACACCTTTGAGCCTATGCGCTCGAACACCTCGTTTATATTGTCGAACAGCTCCTGCGCCTGGCTTTCGTAGACAGATTTTGCAAACTTGAACCCGACGACCATTACCGCCATGGAATGGGAGGCGCTGGTTGTTTTGCTGACCTGCTCCACGTTGGAAGCGCCCATGAGGGTCAAAAGCTGCTGCGGAACAAAGCGAAGGTAAGAGTCTCTATGCGCGTCCGATTGCTGTATGCGCCGCTGCAATGAACCGCTCATATCGTTGAATGCGCCTGCAAGGGACTGCACCTCGTCGCCCGAGTTATGCACCACCTTGACAGAGGAGTTGCCCCGGGCGATGAGGTCCATCCCTTTGGTGACGCGCCTCACGCCCCGCGCAGTACCTGCGGTCATGAGCACAGCGAACAGCACGACCAGCGCCGCCGCACCGTAGCACAAGTACGATATTCGGGCAATTTCTTCCGTAATTTTTTGCTCCTGCATTCGCGCATTTGCATGGGCGGCGAGCACGCCCTCGCCCGAAGGTACGTAGGCGCAGTAATAAATCTCACCCGCGCTTTCGACGACCGAGGAATTTGTTTCGCCGGACTGCGCCTTGGTCAATCGCCCTTGCTCGCCGGGGAGCAGCCAATAGCCGTGCGAAGGTGCGCTCCTCACCACTGTTGCATAGCTGCCCTGCTCATCCGCCTTCGCTGCGTACAGCGCGATATCCCAAAGCGCATCGCCGGCAGCCGCGTAATCCCTCGCGGCTTGCGCGAGCGACTGGGAATCCTGCCTGTCGGACAGCGCACTAAGGGAAAATTGCATTGCCAAAAGCGCGGTGCTTCGCGCATTGTCCCTATACTGCGGCACTATGAAATAGGCAAGTGCCGCGCTCACAATCAGGAAGGCGAGCAGCGCCAGCGTGAGCAGCGTGCGTATGACCATCGGGAAATAAAGCCGCTGCACTTCGCAGACCAGGTAATAGAACCCCGACGACAGCACCAGCACCGCCAGCACGGTCACAAGGAGCAGTATCGCGCATTGAAATGTTGAAGGGTAGAACGCCTGGGTCAGTTCACTTACCGGGCCTTCGGCATCCAGCTCGAACAGCCGCCCGCCCTGGCCAATTGCCAGCGCGCCGCCCGTCGAATCGGGCGC
>CALNBC010000148.1 GCA_937874755.1 uncultured Clostridia bacterium | reverse complement strand
TTGCATTCTTGCGGTACTCGTATGCAGCTGCAATCTCCTCGTCCTCCATCAACCTGTCAGCCATGTTGCTGTCGATTTTGTCCATCGCCGCCGCCCGTACACTGGAAGCGTCCGCGTATTGGCGCGGCCTGCTTTCGTTTACGCGCTCCTGTTCCGCGTTGTTGATGATGATTATGTTCTCCTGTAACAATGCGTCGTACAGGCTCTGCGTCCGCGTCTTGTCGCCGTCGCGGATCGCCGCGTACAGATTCGGGATAGTTGCCGCCTTCTCGACCAGCGCACCAGGCGAGACTACACCGGCAATGGATTCAACCGATGTAAGCACTCCGCGCACGGGCAACCCGGTTGCGTTGGAAAGTGCTTTTGCAAGGTCTGACACCAGCCTATAAACGCTCTTATTGCTAGTGCCGTCCTCTAGGTACTTTTGGATGCTACTGACTGCGTTTATGAAGTCACCTATTGCCGCTAAGTCCATGCGCTCCACTGTATAGCCCTGGAGCATAGACATAATGTCCGAAGCAAAGGGCACAGGCGGGATGATGTTAACCTCCATTTCACCTAACCAGTTTGCCCATACCTTAGCCCAATAATCTTCGTCCTTCTCGCGTTTGCGCGCAGCGTCCCACATCGCTACAACCAGCGCATTCGTCGCCGTCGATAAGAACGCGGCAATCAGTGTTCGCCCAAGCTTCTTTCTTGCACTGGCGCTATTGTTGCGCATTACGTCCACGATAGCGCGCCGGTACATGTTGTATACCTTCGTCGGCTCACTCTTGAATGCCGTTGCCTGACTAACCAGTGAATCCTTACTGCGCATAGCTTGACTGCGGTGCAGGACAGTATCGACGACCTGCGTCTTGTTGATTATGTCGTTGAAGCGCGGCACAACCACGTCGAAAAACTCTTGCGACCCGTCGGCTAACTCGGGGCGCAAATCCCTCGTTTCCGTCTTGACTGCGTTCCAGATATGAGCCCACGAAATATCATCCGCATAACCAGCAGGGCGCATTAGCCAGTTCGTTACATGCCCTATGCTGGTATCTTCGCCAGTAATAATACCTCGGAACGTGCGACCGATACCGATATCAAACCGTCCATTTGACTTCCACCAAGCGATAGGCGCGTATTGCTGCATTTCTTTTATGCTTCGTTTGTCAAACGTCGATTTGAGCATATACTTCGCGTCAATCTCCGCTAGCGACCTAAGAATCGCTGTCGGCTGCTGAATAACAACGCGGATACTGCCCGCGATGGATGAACGCTTGAACCGTGAAATCCACTTCTTAGGCATTTCTGTTGAGAACCCCGAGCGAGACAGCCCGTTAATATCGTCTATTAAGTTTTTGAAATAAGATTGTCCTCTATCGCCGTATATCTTGTTAAACATCAACTTGACGCTATCATTGTATTCTACGTTGCGCTCCGCGTCGCGATGTACATAGTTGAACCACTTCAATGCGTCCTGAACAGGGGCAGCTAACCCGTTATAAGACGCCATTTCAGATATGTGGTTAACAAATTTCTGAATAGGATCACCTAGGACAAGCGGGTTTTTCGCATAGTATAGCGTCGGCTTTGTGAATCCAGCATTTGCGATAGCATTGAATGACCTAGCGTTATCCGGCTCCGTAGCGTCGATATTGCTTCTAGTCACCTTAATTGGCCAGTAGTTTTCCTCTTTATACATTTCATAGGTGTACAGAAGCATAGACGTTTCGTTACCCCATGCAGCAGCCTCGGAGCTCAAGAACTCCTGGAGCGCGTCCATGAACGCCTTTTGCTTGGGATTCAGCACGTTTAGCATGGCCTCGACATCAGCGCCGCTTACCCTGTTGGAACCAACAGCGCGCGGTATTTTGCGTTGTGCCTTTTTGTCTATAACCTCAACCTCGACACCACCGCCGAAGATATGCTTAACCGCCTGGTCACGCTTCATAGACGAATACAGATCCATTATGTTCGCTTCCGACATGGTTACGCTGTTGCCGCTCTCAAGCTTGAATGTGTGCGGCGTCGTTCCCCATTTCTCAATATCGCCGTTTGTAATGTCCTGCTTTTGGAGCAAATTCCGGTAAAAGTCTGTGGCTTCACGTACTCGAGAATACGTTTTGTTCTGCCCATTGCTTAGTTCTGTAATAATCGCGTCTCCAGCGTCGCCCAACTCGTGGAAGAATGAATAAGAGTCCGACATATCGAGATTGAGATAGCGAGTTAACGCGTTCCCGTACCCTGCGGTTTTCTGCGTCTTGGCGTATTCTATCGTCGCGTCACCAATAGCGGCCACTTCCTGATATCGACTGTTGGAGTAAAGCCTATTGATGTTCTGAATCGCCGTCTTGACGACACTCACGATCCAGTCAAGCGACTGCAGTTCCTCGGACGTCATGGTGTTCAGCGTGAATGCGCCCTGGTTGCCAGCCGTCGCCGCGCCCATGTTCCGTTCTGTTAACGAGCTAAGCAAATCTTCCAGCGCTTCCGGTACACCAGCTGGCAGTAGCGCCGCTATGCTCTCTTCCTGCTGCGCAACATTCTTGCTGTTTACCACCTTGTCCATGGAGAAGGTCAGATTATAAAGCTTCTCCTGCCAATCGCGCTCGTTTACGGAAGTAGGATCAGCGCTGCTGCTTATATTTGTAAGCGCATCGAAAAGTTGCCCCTGTAAGTATTGTGGCACGTGCTTCTGTTTCGTTGGGCTTGTCATCCACGTAAGCAAGTCTGATACATTGCTCTTGATGCGCTTCTTGTACTTGTTGCGCGCTGCCGTATCCTTGCGCCGTGCACGGTCGCGCTGTTTCCAACCTTCGTGCGCCATGTATTGTTCGAAAAGCGCAACTTTCTTTGAATCGGTCAAGGCAGCATACATTTCGCGATATCTCTTTTTAGCCGCCGCATCCTGTTCTTTGGTTGCCTGCTTATAAGCCGCAGATATTTCCTGTATCTTTGCGCGGTGGTCTGCTTTCACCTCTTTCAGGCGCGCCTCGTACTTAGCTTTCTGCTCCGCTAGCGCTTGTTTGCGCTTCGCTTGAAGCTCAGCCTTAATGTCTTTAATGTCCTGCTTGTTTTTAGCGCGCAGTTCTCTTATTTCCGCCTTCTTCTTGTCGGCAAAGCTCTGGTACTGCTCAACGTCGCTAAAGAACTTGTCGAAAAGCTCAACCGCGTATGTGGCAGAATCTTCCCGCAGTCGTGCGTCACCGAACGGATAGCCGATTTTCTCATCGTAAAAGCTGTCAATGTTATCTTGCAACCAGGCCAACGCGTCGTTACTCTCTACATCATCTGGGATAATCCCGCGGTACATTTCCCGCCACTCTTCCCATTGTGTGTCTATGTCAATTCCGCCGCGTCTTGACGGGTCAAATTTGTTCGCCTTGCCCTTCTTGCTTACTCCTACGCGATGGCCAGTATCCTTCTTGTATTGCTCTACGCCCTCCGATGATTCAATATCATTTTCGCTGACAACTATATCCGCGGTACGAACGTCCTCCCTGAAATCGGACATCATATCAGACGCGCCTGTCGCTTCCGCCTGGTTCATCTGTTCGAGCACACGCTGTGCAATATCATTAAGCGGCTGTAACAAGTCCTGCTGGGTTATGTTTTGACGCTCGTCTTCCTTCATGTTCCCCAGCTTCGTGTAGTAAGCCATAAGCTCTTTTGTAAGCTCCGCCTGGCTGTACTCGCTGTTAATGTCCTTTATGAGCTGCGCTGCGATATTCGCAACGCTCTTTTGGGTAGGCACATAGCTTTGGGACAGTTTGAGTTCGCGGGTCAGCTCGTTCACAACACGGTTAAGCCGTTTATTTTTACGCACAACCTTGTTGTAGTCGCTGCGCCATTGTGCTTCCGCGCGGTCGAAGTGCCAATAAATAGCCTTAACTCCGCGTCGCGACTCGGAAGTATGGTCTTTGGGTTTGCGGGAGAACTGAACATCAGAATCCGACGTATCATTTCCGCCGCTTTCGCGTAAACTGTTATTGACAGCATCACCGTTTTGAGGTACGTTGTCAGTGGACGCAGCACTTCTGTCGGTCTCGCTAACGCGTTGGCTGATAGCTGCGTCTTTTTTTATGCTTGTTTCCTTAATATCCAAAATATCATACAGTAGCAGGGTCCCGCCCTTTGTTATTCCCACAACCACTGTGGCAGCGTAATCGCTATCCCCAACTCGAAACAAAACGCCACCTCTTGCAAACTCACGAATGTTATCTTTTCGAGGATGGAGCAACGCCTCGTTAACGTAGTCTCTGGACGCCCGGATAATTTCGTCTGCATTATTTGTCGCCCTTAGCTTGTCGGCAAACAATGACGGACTATTGTGCATAAGCCACTGCGAATATTTCGAGAACGTCATTTCACGCCTTGACTGTTCGTTTATACTGATTTTGTTCGCGCCTATGACAACGCCGTTCGGGAACTTTTTTGCCAGATTTTTCTTTGTGATATTTACCCAATCCTTAGCCGGGACACCCGCCAGTATATCATCCTCCACAACGACATACGGCGTGTTTTCATTATCATATTTAATTGAATACTTCACATTCTCAGCAGCATTATCTATGGCACCTCCCGCCTCGTCCGCTTCCACCACCAAATTAAAGTTCTCAACTGCCCTTGTTTGCGCCGCTGTACCCAGCGCGGAATCCAGCATTCCGGATATCTTTCGCAGCGTGTCTGTGTCGCTGCGCAAGGTATTTATACCGCTCCAGCCAATACGTTGAGCCAGGTCGTCAGCAATGCCTATAAGGTCAGTGACTAAATCGCGTATGAAATCGGCAATTCGCTCAACAAGTGTGCGGTTGCTCTCAATAAGTATGCGCATCGCTTCGTCATCGCCAAGCACGGCTGTTATATTGTTGGCAACAACTTCATCCCGCGCCATGTCGCGGCTTATACTGAACTGCCACATCTGCTGCTTAATTGCGGCCTCGGAATCAACTCCCTGTTCGTTCATCCATTCCAGCACGTAATCGGCAAGTATCTCGTACTCGTCCTTGTTATAGCGCTTTATGAAGTGCGTCAGCTCGTGCATGCCAATGAACATATACGCGCCGTCCAGCGCGTCCAGTGCAATGGTAACAAGCCCAGTATCAGGGTCAAACATGCCATTGCCCGCGCTCTTCTGGACTTTCCCGTCGGTCCGTATGTCGATGCTGTCAACTATCTCGATAGTCAGCCCGTATTTACGCGCAAGAATATCCAGCGCCTTGAACTGCGGCTCCGCCTTCTTGCGTACTTTTTCAGGAAGGCTTCCAAATGCTTCTTCGCTGTAATTGCGCACGAGACCCACCTGCATATTATTCAGTTTTTCGGCGATCTTGGCGTTCTTCTGCTTCTGCTTCGGTGTCAGCTTAGGCTTTTTCTTTGCAGGTTCCGGTGTTACCTCCTGTACGACATTCTGTTCAGCATGTTTGGGTTGTTCCGCCTCTACGGGTTCTGCGGGCTTTGCCATTTCCGTTTCAAGCTCAAAAGGATCTGCATTCTTGCCCGCATAGTATGCAAGCTGTTTTGTAGTTATAGGCAAGTCACCGCCATACACCTTCGCTGCAACATCAAACGGTATTTCAAGACGTGCCGCACCAAACACGGCCGCAAAACCGCTCCCGTATTCGGGTACGCTAATCGAACCGTCATATCCGGCTATATATGCCTGGGCGGTCTTCGTGTCGTAAACAGATGCAGTTCTGTATAGTCTGTCTGCAGTCTCGTCGCCGAACGTGACGTCGTTAAGTGAAACGGTACCACCGTCAGCAAGTTTGAGGTAAATCGTCCCATTCTCAACCGCGGATATACCGTCCACCTCAACCGCATTGCCGCTATCGTTAAATGTCGCCGAAATGACGCCCGCTTGCTTTGCCTGCGGCGTGTCCTCTTCTTGGGTGGAATATTCCTCAGCCATAGGTGCAATGTCGCCCTGTGGCTCGATTTGGGGCTCTATGGGAGGCGTAGACGATTCTGCCTGTGCTTGCTCAACCACCTGCGCCGGTTCGTCAATTATTTGCGGTTCAGTTTGGACGGTCTGTTCGTCAAGAACCTGCTCCGATTCCTGCGCTTGTGCCGCTTGCTCCGGCTGCTGTCTAAGTATCTTTTGCGCTTCGACACTAGCTCTGAATTGCGCCTGATCTTCGCCCATGCCCTGCTGGATATAATTATCGGTCATGTTCTCAACAGTACCGACGTATACGCGCCCAACGTCTATGTTTTTCGGGTTCTGGCTATCGACGAGGGCAAGCGCAGCTTTATAAAGGTCACTGTCCTGGGGTGCTGTCATTGCGCTCTGAATTAGCGCGTCTGTCTGACCCTGCGCTTTGATGTCTCTGCCAATTTTACTAGTGTTATAGGTGCTCATTCCACCGGCAAAGGTGCCGATAACCCCGCCCGAAATAGCGCCGCCAAGCCCTGCAAGGCCCACGTTTATAAAGTAGTCGCCAATCGTGCGCGCCTGTGCTTCCGATACCGTCATGCCCTGCTGGACGTATTCCCGCGCCTTAGTCTCGTACTCGGAATTTTCGGCCATAACGGCAATATCCGCAATGATGTTGGCCAGCTCCGTTGCCATTTCTTCGGACGCTTCAACTCCCGCCTGTTTGAGCGCGTTCTTGACCAGCGCCCCACGGGCCGCAGGTGACGACATTTTTACAAAGTGATCTAAACTGACCTTTTCAAATACGATTTCAGCTGCGCCCGCCCAAAAACCGACAGCAAGCGCCTGCTCTTGCGTTGCGCCTCGGTCGTATGCGTCGAGTATCGTGCTGGTCGCCGCCCTGGCGCCGCCCGTTCCTAACTGTAATGCTGACTGCCATTGCTGTGCGCCCGCTCCGGAAGTAATTCCGCGGGCAATAAGAAAGTCTCCGATAGACATGAGCGTTTGATACCCGAATGAGAGTGCATCGCCGCCGAAACCGCCAACGCCCTCTTGTATGCCTTGCCCGACGGTCTGGCGAATAGTGGAACTGCCCCTAGAGGGCGCAAACAGCGGGTTATTAGGGTCAACTTCGCCGCCAGTTAAAGCAGTACCGTAAGCATATAGCGAGCCTACTCCCTCGGCGGGCGCTGTGAGAAGCGAAGTCGCCGACGCAAGTACTGGGTTCTCTTTTGCAAACTGTTCAGAAGTTTGAATATAATCGCCCATTTTACGCGCCGAAAGCTCGGGTTTCATGTATTCAAGATAAGCGTCC
>CALNBC010000147.1 GCA_937874755.1 uncultured Clostridia bacterium | reverse complement strand
GGCAGCGTTCATCCTGCCTATTTTCTCTTTGAGCTTTTCCGTGAATTCGGCGAATTCTGCGTTGAGTATTTCTTCTATATTGGGCAGGATTACCTCCTCCTGCCTGTTCCGCTTTGACTGAATCAGCTCGATTTTGCGCTTGAGCCGCCGTATCTCGCAATCTATTTCGTACGCCTTGTATTCCAGCGCGCCGAACAATAGCAGATACTCCATTTCTATGTTCTTGCATTCCACCAGCAACAGCTGATCGCGCTCTAAAACGAGCATGGAAAGCTCTGTGCGAAGTTTTTCCACCTCGACTTTGAGACTTTCGTAAAGCGGGAATAGGGCGATTGTGCCCCCTTTGGCGCCTCCTTCTTCTTCCAAGCCTTTCCTCCCTTCGCCCTCTTTGCCGTGCGATGGAATGAATTCGTACCATTCATAGATTTAGCACAGTATTTTTTTAAGAATCTGAAAATTGTTGTTGCGATTGATTTAAGATTAACAGAGCAAAACTTAACACATCATTATTATAATTTCAAACGGTAACAGGGGCAAGTAATAAAATGTACAGCCCGGTTTTTTTGGTGCGGGACTGGCGCGTATTTTATAAGCTGTTATTGAAGAAGAACCCGGATTGCGCTTTGCTACCCGGGTTCTTTGTTGTCAGCAGTGTTTTCTGAGACTTTATTTTACAGCTTCCTGACCGGCGATGCGCCCGAAATGGAGGGCGGAGCCGATAGCCATTCCGCAGCAGGGGTATTCCGTTCCGAACAGCCCTGTGTTCGCCACTTCGCCCGCAGCAAAAAGGCCGTCTATGGGGGTGCCGTCCGCACGCAGCACGCGGGAGGTAAGGTCTATTACCAGTCCGCCGTAGGTTACCGTCACGACGGGGTTCATCTTAATCGCCGCGTAGGTAGGTCCTTCGATGGGATAGAGCTTGTCGGCGGGCTTGCCGAAGTCGTCATCCTTACCCCTTGCTGCCAGCTCGTTGTAGCGGTCAACCGTCGCCTTGAGCGCAGCGGGTTCCACTTCTATGAGCGCGGCAAGGGCTTCGATGGAATCGGCCTTGGGCGTCGAATCCAGTGACAAGCCGTACTGCACGGTGGGGTGCGGGTCGTTTTCGCTGGCGATGTAATAGCCGAACGCGCTCCCCGTTTTCGCCATCTGGTCGCTGACGTGGTACTGGTAGGTGTACTCGTTGGCGACGCGGGCACCTTTGTTGTTCACTATTAGCCCGGCTTCTTCGTTGATGCCTACGCCGCAGGTGAAGCTTAAGTACACGACCTGGGTGGCAGGCGCGTCAAAAACGTCCGCTCCGACC
>CALNBC010000146.1 GCA_937874755.1 uncultured Clostridia bacterium | reverse complement strand
AACAAGTTAATCTCTGTCTTTACAGAAAAAGGTCACGAGTTTACCGACTACGGCGCGGGACCCAGCGAAGATATCGACTATCCCGACATTGGTCACGAAGTCGCAAAAGACGTTGCCTCTGGCAAATTCGACCGCGGCATACTCATCTGCGGCACGGGCATCGGCATGAACATCACCGCCAACAAGGTCAAGGGCGCTTATGCCGCCGTCTGCCACGACATTTATTCCACCCAGCGTTCTATTCTTTCCAACAACGCGAACATCATGTGCATGGGTGCCATCGTCATAGGCACCGCCACCGCCGAAACCCTTGTGGATACCTGGCTGAGCCTCACCTTCAAGGACGGTCGCTCCACCCCCAAAATCAACAAGATTTACGAATACGAAAAGAGTGAATAAAATTAAGGAGCCTCAAATGGACGCAAAGCTCAAGGATGCCGTCGAATATAGGGCGTATATGATACGCCGCCATATCGTCGAAACCTGCGCTAATCACGGCGACGGCCATGCCGGTCCGTCGCTTTCCTGCGCGGATATTATGGCGACGCTCTATTTCGCCGTTATGAATTTTGACCCCAAGAACCCCAAAGACCCCGAAAGAGACCGTTTCCTGCTCTCCGCCGGGCACAAGTGCCTCGCGCTTTACGGCGCTTTCACCGAACTGGGCATAATCGACCAGTCCGTACTGGACACTTATAATTCCCTCGGCACACGCGTTCCCGGTCACCCGGATGCCAAGAAGATAGACGCTATCGATTTCTCCACAGGCAGTCTCGGTCACGGGCTCCCCCTTGGCTGCGGTCTCGCACTGGGCGCTAAGATGGCGAAAAAGCCCTTCAAGACCTACGTGCTTATGGGCGACGGCGAGCATGGCGAGGGCTCCATCTGGGAAGCGGCTTCCTTCGCCGCCGCCAAGGGATTGGACAACCTAGTCGCCATACTGGACAACAACGGTCTGCAGATAAACGGGCGCAACGACGAAGTCTGCTGCCCGACCTCCATCGGCGAGCGCTACCGCGCATTCGGCTGGAGCGTCATCACCATCGACGGGCACGACGTGAACGAGATTTACACCGCGCTTACCAACTGCCCCGTTAAGGAAGGCAAGCCGACTCTGATTGTCGCCAAGACCATCAAGAGCAAGGGAATGTCCTTCGCGGAGAACAACGTCAAATATCACCACTGGAACCCCGGCAAGGAAGAGGCCGAAAGGGCAATTGCCGAACTGGATGAATACGGAAAGAGGTGGCAGGCATGAGCAAGCGCGATCCACGCAAGGTATTTGCACAGACCCTGCTAGAGCTGGGTCAGCAGGACGAAAAGGTGCTCGCCCTTTCCTGCGACTCTGCCGCCGGCTCCGGAATGACCCCCTTTGTTGAAGCTTTCCCGGAGCGCTATGTCGAAATCGGCATTAGCGAGCAGAACGGAATCGGCGTCGCAGTCGGTCTCGCCTCTTTGGGATTCAAGCCTGTTATTTCCGCCATAGCGCCCTTCATCACCTACCGCTGCTACGAGCAAATCAGGAACGACGTTGGGTATGGCCACGCGAATGTCGTCATCGCGGGCTCCTCTTCGGGACTTCAGCAGTCCAC
>CALNBC010000145.1 GCA_937874755.1 uncultured Clostridia bacterium | reverse complement strand
ATAATCATCCCCACACTGCGGCTATCGTAGGCACGGGGTTTATAGGTCTCGAGGTCTGCGAAAACCTTAAAAATCTAGGCATCGAAGTAACACTGTTGGAAAGACTGCCACAAGTCACTCCAGGATTGGATAGCGATATGGCAGTTCATGTTGAGGAGCACATTAAAAAGAACGGCGTGACTGTATTGACTGGGGCTTCTGTCGTGGAGATTACAAAAGATTTGGTATTGCTAGAGGATGGCGAAGAGATAAAAGCCGAAATTGTGGTGCTCTCTACAGGTGTACGCCCCAATACCGAGCTGGCCGCTGCCGCCGGAATAGAATTAGGCGTTGCAGGCGCAATCAAGGTCAACTCAAGGATGGAGACCAACATACCTGATATATATGCCTGCGGGGACTGCATCGAGCATTTCCATGTTATCACAGGAAAGCCAGTCTACCGTCCGTTGGGCTCCACCGCCAATAAAACAGGCAGAATCGCCGGCGACTGTGTAACGGGCGGTGATTTGGAATTCAAGGGTGTTCTAGGTACCGGAATATTCAAGGTGTTCGATTTAGCCGTAGGACAGACGGGGCTTTCTGAGCGCGAAGCCAAGGAGCAGGGCTACGATGTAGCAATCTGCCACAACATTAAGCCCAGCAAGCCAGAATACATGAATGGCAAGGAAATGATAATAAAGGGCATAGCGGATAAAAATAGCGGCAGGCTGCTGGGAGTCCAAATAGTAGGGGAGGACGGGGTCGACAAAAGGCTGGACGTGTTTGTAACCGCCATAACCTTTAAGGCGAATGTAGAAGACCTGTTCCACCTTGATTTGGGTTACGCTCCGCCGTTCTCGACGACCAAAGATCCGGTGATGTACACCGGCATGATACTACATAATGCAATTCAAAAAGGTAGGCAGCTCATAACGGCACAAGAATTGGACTCGCTTATGCAATCAGGAGAGCCATACAAATTGATCGATTCACGGGTAACTGCGCAGTACAACAAGAACCATATCAATACCGCCGAGAGTATCTCCCAGGAGAAGCTTAGGAACGTTGCGGATATACTGGATAAAGAAACCGCAATCGTCGCCTACTGCAACAAGGGCATCACTGGGAACGCAGTGCAGAATATACTTATCAACAAAGGCTTTTCACAGGTGTTTAATCTCTCGGGTGGGTACACTCAGTACAGCAAAACCCACAATAAAAAATAAACAAGATTTTCAAAAGCCATTGACAAATGGTTTTTGAATGCGTACAATATGAGTAAATGCTCATATGCTCATTAAGACTACATGGATACATAAGCGGTATTGTACATTCGACGCGAATGTTCGACCTCAAACGCCTTGTAACAATGGCTGAGCAAAAGCATATTATATGAGCGTATTCCTATGAGCGCATGAGAGAGGTGGAGCTATGGTCGAGATTTTCAAGGCATTGTCTGAGGAAAGCAGGCTGCGCATATTATCGCTACTGCTTCAGGGAGAGTTGTGCGTCTGCGAAATAGAAGCATCCCTAAACCTGACGCAGTCCAATACCTCGCGGCACCTGTCCGCTTTGAAAAAGTGCGGAATACTAGAAAGCAATAAGATCGCACAATGGACTTATTACAAAATAAGCAGCACTTTTATTCAAGAAAACAAGGAACTATGGGAGTATCTTGTAAGCCGATTGAAGAACCTGCCTACGTATAATGAGGACATCAAAGAAAAAAGTGGACATAAACCACAGGAATTGTGCATCAGTAAGGGTAAACCGCACTGATAAGAGCGCAGGCAAATAAGCACCGAATGCCTGATTTTCGGCATGCAACATCGCTTAAACAGCCCAAGGTTGACAATAAATATATTAAGGAGATTCTATCTATGAAAAAAATAGCTATCTATGAACCTGCCATGTGCTGCCCAACCGGGCTTTGCGGAGTCGGAGTTGACCCCGAGCTTCTCAGGATATCTACAGTTGTCAACAACCTAAAAAATAGAGGCATTGTGATAGAACGTTATAATCTTAACAGCGCTCCGCAAGAGTTTGTAACCAACAAGACAGCCAACGAATTTATCAACTCTTCCGGAGTAGAAGGTCTGCCGATTACGGTGATCGACGGCGAAATCTGGATAAAGGGAAGATACCCCACTAACGATGAGTTGTCGAAGCTATTCAACATTCCAGTGAATTACATCAGTGCCAAGCCGAAAGCCATGAGGTTCAACGTTAAAAAATCAGGCGGTTGCAATTGTTCTGGGGGTAACTGCTGCTGAACATGGTCACAAACAACATCGGCATCTTATAATTCGGAGGACTTAATATTGGAACATTTCAACCCACAAGCCGTAAGGCTTACGAAATACCTATTTTTCACAGGCAAAGGTGGAGTAGGCAAGACGTCGGCAGCCTGCGCCACAGCTGTCAGCCTTGCAGATAACGGAAAAAAGGTGCTTTTGGTAAGCACAGATCCCGCCTCGAACTTGCAGGATGTTTTCGGCATAGAACTCACAAATAAAAATACAGCCATCAAAGAAGTGCCGAACCTCGTCGTCGCTAATCTTGACCCTATGCAGTCTGCCGCCGAATACAGGGAAAGCGTACTTTCGCCCTATCGCGGCAAGCTGCCCGAAGCGGTACTAAATAACATGGAAGAACAGCTTTCCGGTTCCTGCACCGTCGAAATAGCCGCTTTCAACGAGTTCTCGCACTTCATTACCGACGAGGATGTCCAAGAGGAGTACGATCACATTATTTTCGACACAGCACCTACCGGCCATACTCTGCGCATGCTGCAACTGCCTTCTGCCTGGAGCAACTTCATAAGCGAAAATACGCACGGTGCATCCTGCTTGGGTCAGCTCTCTGGTCTGGAAAGCAAGAAGCAAGTTTACAAAGGCGCCGTCGAAACCCTTTCGGACGGTGAGCTGACAACACTCGTACTAGTTTCGCGCCCCGAAGAAGCGCCCCTCAAAGAAGCTGCTCGAGCGTCACTGGAGCTTGCGGATATAGGTGTGAACAACCAGGCATTTATAATCAACGGCATGCTGGCGGACTATGATGACGCTGTTTCAAAGTCATTCTTTGAGAAACAGCAAAATGCACTTGACGCAATGCCAGAAGAGCTTAAGGGGCTGAAGACATACCAGATTCCCTTTAGGGCTTATAATGTTACCGGTATAGAAAACGTGCGCGCGCTGCTCACGTCGGACGATTATGTGCTACAGGACGAAAAAGTTCGGGCGCAAACTATTCTGCAGCTTCAGGACGTTATAGATGACTTGTACAAATCCAAAAAGAAGGTCATCTTTACTATGGGGAAGGGTGGAGTAGGTAAAACCTCCGTCGCCGCTGCTATTGCCCTTGGGCTATCCGCCAAAGGCGCAAAAGTGCATCTTGCCACCACCGACCCTGCCGGTAACGCGAATTTTGCGATAGGCGAGTCTAGCGGCATTGGAATGAGCCGTATAGACGAAGAGGCGGAGCTTAGGAAGTACCAGGAAGAAGTTCTCTCAAAGGCGCGGGAAACCATGTCCGAGGACGACATTGCTTATATAGAAGAGGATTTGCGCTCTCCCTGCACTCAGGAAATCGCCGTATTCAGGGCTTTCACACAAATAGTCGAAAAGGCAGAGAGCGAGACGGTCGTCATCGATACCGCGCCTACAGGGCACACGCTACTCCTTTTGGATTCGACTCAGAGTTATCACAAAGAGGTGCAGCGCACTCAGGGCGGCGAAATCCCCGAAGCGGTGAAAAAGCTGCTGCCTAGGCTGCGCAACACAGACGAGACTGAGGTCATAATCGTCACTCTGGCGGAAGCGACTCCCGTATATGAAGCTAAGCGCCTTGAAGAAGACTTGCAACGCGCTGGAATTAATGCAAAGTGGTGGATTATAAACGCTTCCTTATATCGTACAGACACGAACAACCGCATGCTTGCAGCAAAAGCTAGCAATGAGATAGAATGGATTAACAAGGTTGATGAGCACACCGACGGCAAATTCGCTGTAATCGGTTGGAGGGCGGAAGACGCTGAGTAAAGTTCTCTGATAACGCCGTTTAGCCGTCTGTATTTAAGCCATTAATTTCCTAAAAAGCGGCGATGTGCTCTAGCAGCTCGCCGCTTTTGTTCGCCTTATATCCATATATGATATAACACAATACTCAAAACGGGGATATCGCCTAATTTGATATACAGCATTGACCCCACGGAGGATCCAACATGGAGCGAAAAATCACTCTATCCGACACAAATCTACTTAAGGTGCGAGATGAAACCGCAAACTGCGAACACTGCGGCAGCAATCAGGAATGGTTCGCCGACGAATGGCAAAGGAAAGCGGGCTGCGGGCCGTCTACTGCTGCAAATATACTCTATTATCAGCAGCGCAAATCCCAAGAATCGGTGCATTACAGCAAAGAGGAGATGCTACTTTTGATGGAGGAAGTGTGGGAATATATCACTCCAGGCTGGGACGGTATCAGCAGCACAGAGGTTTTCTTAAGCAAAGTCAGAAGATACGCAGTAGCCCACGGACTTGAGCTCGACTGCTACTCACTCGATATTTCCAAACGTAAATCTAAACGACCGCCACTGGAAAAGGTTATAGACTTCGTTGTGGATGGCATTTACGACGAAACACCCGTTGCATTCTTGAATCTGAGCAACGGTGAAGAACAAGCTTTGGATTCTTGGCATTGGGTAACTGTGGTGGGGTTGCGCTTCGCTCTAGAGGAGGGGTATGCAATCGCCACTATATGCGACGAGGGCAAAGTCAAAGAAATAGACCTTGCCCTCTGGCTGAATACCACCGCACTAGGAGGCGGGTTTGCCTATTTTCTTCTTCATAGGGATCCAGCTTCGGTGGAATAAGTTTAATGCATTATTAACCATGGATATGGTTGGTTGCATTGATGGGAATTACTTATAATGCTTTGGATTGGGCACTTTGACTACGAAGAATTCAAGTATATCGTCGCGTAGATTCTTGATGTTCATTTTTGTATTGTAAGGTATATTGACTATATTGCCCCGGTCATAGGTTTGCTGTTCTTGTTCTTCAAGCTTTAAGTTGATTTGCCCTCTGACGATAATCAGGTATACGTTAGAGTTGGAATAATGTTCAGGCAATCCATCGCCTTTAGGAAGTACTATATGGTTGATCAAGACAGGGTCGTCGTCTATTAGCTTCTCAATTTTCTTTGCATCTTCAAGCGTATACGTATAAGTTTTTTCCAGCATTATAAACACCTCCTCATGTTGTTGTTTACACTATACATTACCCAGTTGAAAATAGTAAGACACTCTTAAAACAAGATCTCCGTAAATGATGGCTACGGGGATCTGGTTTTGCGGGTTGCAGAACAAATGTTTTTTGATGCGTCGTACCATTGATATTGTTAGTAATTCATCGCCCTATGATTAAATACGACAATGAATTGTGTTGACTAAACAGGACTCGGAATGCTATAATATGTTTAATAAATATTAAGAGTTGGAACAATCATACAAGTATATACAAGATTATATCTGAACTTCGCCTTATATTTACCCCCATTACGTAACTTGTTGTATATCGTTATCATATTGATAGTAGATAGCGATTAAATACATAATCATATGACAGACTCCCTACCGTATAGGTTGCTTCGTTTTTTATGCGCAAAGACCGTCATGGTGTCGAGTCTAAAACGAGGGAGGTAGATAAATCATGGTAGTTTTCTCGCAATCCCAGACAGAAACCGTCGTCAGAACTATGGCTAAAACCGCAATAGACAACGAGCAGTGGTTCTCCGAACTAGACGGGGTCATGGGCGATGGTGACTTTGGCACTTCGCTAGCCACAGGCTTCAGGGCTATCGAGGATGGCTGGGACGAATTTGACAAATCATCCATAGGCGCAACGCTCCTGAAATGTGCAACCGCCATTACTTCCAATGTTGGCGGCTGTTCTGGTCCGGTGTGGGGCACTCTTTTTATGCGCATGGGGATGAAACTCCGCGGCAAAACGGAAGCGACTTTAGAGGAAGTAATAGAAGGTCTAAAGTCTGCGATCGAAGGCATTATGCAAAGGGGTGGAGCCAAACTTGGCGACAAGACTCTGCTCGACGCCCTCGATGCTATATTAAAGAGCAATGAAGCTTCCCTTGCCGCTGGAGATGATATGGCGACCACGCTGAACAAAGCAGCGAATGCAGCATACGAAATGCGCGAAATATCAAAGCCTTGGGTGGCCATGCGCGGCCGTCAGTCTTTTACCGGCGAACGCAGCGCGAACACCTACGATCCGGGTATCGTAGCCGTGGGCGAAATGATGAAGGCGATAGAAGCGGCGCTGAAGTAAAAAACAGCACAGTCATAACAACTTGCTTTTGCCATGCGATTTTATTTGGCGGGTTACTCTCCCACCCGTCCGGATACTGCAATTAAAAACACATCAAACCGCTGCTAAGACCAGAAAGGAGCAACAACTAACAATGAAGAAATTTCTCAACGATCCGGCAAACTTCGTAAAAGAAATGATCGAAGGAATCAGCTTGGCAAACCCCGGCAAGTACATTTACAAGCCCGAGTACAACATCCTCGCCCGGAACGACATACCCGCAAACAAAGTTGCAATCATGCAAGGTTCAGGTTCCGGCCACGAGCCCGCACACATCATGTGCGTAGGCAAGGGTATGTTGGACGCAGCCTGCCCAGGCAATGTTTTTGCCGCCCCCCCTATGGACTATGTTTATGAGTGCACCAAACTCATTGCCAACGATGCTGGCGTGCTGCACATAATCAATAACTACCAGGGCGACCGCATGAGTTGGGACATGGGGCGCGAGATGGCGGAAGCCGAGGGCATCAAAATCGGCGTCGTAATAGTGGATGACGACGTATCCGTCCAGAACAGCACATATACTGTAGGTCGCCGTGGCGTGGCAGGCAACTTCTTTGTGATTAAGTGCTGCGCAGCAGCTGCCGAGCGTGGCAAGAACCTCGAAGAAGTAGTAGCAGTGGGTAAAAAGGTGAACGCCAATGTGCGCTCTATGGGTATGGCGCTGACCGGATGCATCCCGCCCGCCAAGGGAACCCCGCTCTTCACCTTGGCCGACGACGAGATTGAAATCGGCATAGGCATCCACGGTGAACCCGGTCGCAGGCGCGACAAGTACAGACCCGCCAAAGACATAATGGAAGAGCTTTTCACCGCCATTTATGAGGATTTACCCTTTGCATCCGGCGACCGTGTAGCGGTCATGGTCAACGGCATGGGTGGCACACCCATCAGCGAGCTGTACCTTCTCTATGGCGAAGCGGCAAAGAAGTGCGAAGAGAAGGGATTGACTGTCGTTCACAACTACGTTGGCAACTACTGCACCAGCCTCGAGATGCAGGGCTTCTCCCTCACATTGCTCAAGCTGGATGACGAAATTGAAACGTATCTCAACGATCCTGCAGAGTGCGCCATCCATGTGTTCTAACCAAGGCGTATTCCCACTTTATCGTCTATTGGCGTACGATTAACTTCAACCTCCACTCTGCGGCAGATTCCTAAAGTTTTTCCTTTAGGAATCTGCCGCTTTTTGCACGATGGATACGTGGCTACTTTGCTCTATTCTATAGGCACGTCGTACCCTTTTTCCCGCATTTTGCGAAGGTATCCCATGAGTTCCTTTCGCGAGTTAACGCCGAGCTTGTAATAGATGCGCTTGTTATGCGTCTTAATTGTGTTTATGGAAAGGCAGAGAAGTTTTGCAATCTCCTGGGCATCGTAACCCTGTACATACAGGTTGAACACCGCCCGTTCCGCGCGGGACAGTGTTTCTAGCTTCTGGGAAAACTCGAGTACTATGGCGCTCGCATCAGCGTTCGGCGCAACACTGTCTGTTTCGGATGCGCTCTGAGCAGGTTTTTTGTCGCTGTTTGCGGCATCCTTTTCCGCGAGAAAGGCGAAAAGGTCGTCTATTTCGCGGATGTTGGTCTTGATATACTCAGAAAGCCCTTGCGCCTTGATGTTATCGATGCTCCGGAGAACAGGCGCAAGGTAGCGACGGCTGATAAAAGAAGCCGAGCCAATGCTCAATACGAGAAGAAACACAAGCAATAGGAGCATTGGGATATTTCGGCTCAGCACGTATTCGTTAAGCTCTATCTCTGGTAGCATTACGGCTACCGCCCATAGTTCGCCGCTGTTCGCAGAGTCCTTCGGATAAAGTGCAATTTCCCTATACAAGCCGGAAAATCGCGATCCGTCGGAGGATACAAAGGTGGCAATATCGCCGCTTTGTGGCTGTATCGTGAGCGCACTTCCCTCTGTGAAGGCATCTTTATCGAAATTGCCAGCAAACAGTGCTCTAGAAGTGTCCAACGTGCCGTCGCTAATAGGGCAGAGTATAGAAAAATACCTTTTGGATTTTATATTATAAGGAGTATTTTTTAATTTGAACAGCATGGAATTCACTTCAAAACCACAGACCCCAAGCACCGTATTGTCAGACGCTATCAATGGAACGCAAAGAAGCATGGCCTCTTCGTAATCGCCCTCGAGCACAGCCTTAGCGCTCCAATAGTATAGTCGGGAAAGAGCGTCGTTTTGTTTTGCGCCATCTATAGTTGTATAAAAAAAGTCCCCAGGCTGAACTGTGAATTCCATCTCCCATTGTGGGAGCACCCGTATTCCGCGCTCTCTAGCAATAGAGATAGGACCCCTCATGTATTGAATGGAGGGGTTTGTGCGGTTGATCGCGTTGGGTTCCATATTTCGCATGAACAGCCCGGCGCGTGAGTTTTCTGAGCCGCTAAGGTTTGGATTTACGGTTGTATCAAGTACTGCGAAAACGGCGCTAGCGGCATTTTTCTCCAAAGCAGCGAGTAAAGTGTCGAGGCAACTGCGCAAAACAGGCTCAATAAGGTTGGAATTCTCTTTAAGCGCGGAAGGGGATAGTCTGTATTCCTTCAATTCTGCTTCAATTTTGTAAGATATTTTTTCGGATAAAGAAACCCCTTCCAAAGAAAGAGTTCCATAACCGTTTTGAACGCTTTCAGAAATGTGGTTAAGTTCGTTTTCTAGGTAAATCCTACTTTCAGTAAGCCCGAAGGAAAAAACTCCCGTTAAAGACAGTATCAGCAACAGTGTAAGCATGATAGCCGCAATAAAGACGATGAAGAACGTAAAAAGGCGTAGTTGCAGCGAAAAGCCTTGTCTGCCTAAGAATACTTCTTTTGTCAACGTTTCCGGTATGCCATTACGCTGTATCATTGTCTCAACCTTCTTACCGTTTTCCCTAGTTCTTGCCAATCAATGTAGAAAGGTGTCGTAAAGTTCATTCCCGATAAAGCCTACGTCGCCACCGTCCAACACCTTTTGTCGCCCGTCACGCATAACCTGCTTTATGCCACTTTCGTAATCGCCGGAAAGCGACGAGAAATTCTCTGCATTAGGAGCGATTATGAAGGAGTAATTCTCATACATAAATGTTGCGGTTTCCAGCAGTTTCTTGACAGATGGGTTCTCTATAGACTCAATCTCTTCAGACATTTTCTGTTCAAATGCTTCTTTGGTGACGGGCAAATAGCCTGTGGACGATACAAATCGCATATTCTGTTCGGGGCTGGTAAACCATTTCAAAAAAACTGAAGCTGCATATTCCTTTTGCGCAGTGGATTTTGCAACGACCATACCCGCGCCGCGCTGGAGTGCTACTTTCTCTCCGCCTTCGAAAACGGGATAAGGTAATACGTCGAACTCTACACTTTCCTTTGTGTTATCGGGATAGATAATAGTATCGCCGTAAAAGAGTATCCCCGCTGTGGAACCGATAGAGCAGATTATTTCACCTGTTTTGGAAAGTTCGGAGGAATAGCCGTCCATAACAGCATAAGCGCCATTTAGCGCAGGCAGTACCGAAAAATCCCAAATCCTTTTATAGCTTGAAGAATCCATGTTTAAGCTGTCCATTTCTACAAATTCGCTACCAAGTTGCGCTGTTCCTGCCTGAGCTATGTTGAACCAGGAATCGGCCGTAAAAAAAGTTTTCCCATCGTTAGTAATGCTGGGGGTAATGGAGTC
Organism: uncultured Clostridia bacterium; assembly: GCA_937874755.1. Taxonomy (GTDB): domain Bacteria; phylum Bacillota; class Clostridia; order Christensenellales; family CALWSW01; genus CALNBC01. Next base: position 5,010 of record CALNBC010000145.1, on the reverse strand, counting down.
TGTCCACTCGTAGTATTTTTCGGCAGCACGAGCAATTCCCTCGAAGGTGGAAAGGCTGTCAAGCGTAGTGCCTGTCGCTTCGGAAAAACGATCGAAGAGTGTCTTGTTCACGAAAAGTGCTTCGGTTGATTTGGAGACTGGAAACACATATAGCTTCCCATCACTTAGCCTGCCTTCTTCGACGAATTGCTCGATATAAGAGGATAACTCCTGTTTGGTAAAGTGCTCGTCAAGCGAAGCCAGAAGGTCGGCCTCGGACAAAGTAAGCGCCATAGAAGGGTAAGCCGTGGCAATGTCGGGCATTTCGGGGGCTCCTGGGTCGCCAGAAGCTATCATGGCTAATTTATCGTTCTGGTCCTTCGATGACTGAATGGAGGTAACGTTTATGGTTATGCCGCTTTCCGCTCCGACGGTGTTGTTGAACTCGGTGATGAGTTCGTCCATCGTGTCCTTCATTTGACCCCCGTAATTGTGCCACATCGTAATCGTTACAGGCTCGCCGGGGTCAAGTCCGTACGAAAAATTATTGCACCCCAATAGGGCAAATGACAGTATACAGAGAAATGTTACTAACGGGATTTGCTTTTTCATATGAAATCCTCCGGCGGTTTGTTTTCGCTCAGTATCGTCCAATCTGCAAAATCACCCTAAAAAACACCCGCAAATGCAGAATTCTTTCCAAAATCACCCTTTCGGGGTGATTACTTTCGTGCTGCACAATACTATGCTGATATTAAGAAACGCCATAATTACCCATCTAGTTTATAATAGCTTATTTTTCAAAATGTTGGAATATATGCAGGCAAGAAAGTGACCAGTGAATCGTCAATATAACAGCTAGCAGAGATATGCTAATACGAGTAGAAATGTGAGGCGTATATGCCCATAATACCCGAATTTACAGCCAAATATATAATGACGAGCGAGGACGGCTACTTCCGCTTCAAGTTTTGTTGCGGGATATGTGAAAACACTTTTGTTACAGGCAGGATTAGCGCCGCCTCGGCTGACGAGGCATTCAAACTCGCAGCAAACGAAGGCAGAAACCATTTCAACCGCTGTTATCAGTGCAAAAGGTGGGTTTGCGACTGGCATTACAATGAGGACGAGATGGTATGCGAAGACTGCGCGCCACGCGTCGGAAATAACAACTAAGGGGAGAAACACAAATGGCAAACAATTTATTCAACGGACTTGGCGATTTTATGAAAGGACTTTCGGGCTTTATGCCCCAAGATGACCCAGACGTAATCATGATCAATGCACAAACCGAGCTATCCGACCTCGAAAAGCAGGAAACCGAACTTTTTGCCGAAATAGGGCGGCAGGCGTATGAGCGTGACCCTTCAACATACTCCCAATACGAGAAGCTTCAGCTAATCAGGAGCAATATAGAGTCCATCAAGAAGAAAATAGCGGGTATGGACGAAGAAAAGAAAGCAGATGAAGCCGCAAAGGCAGCAATAGAAGCTCAGAGCAGATGCCCGAATTGCGATTATCAGAACCCTGAAGGCACAAAATTCTGCCAGGAATGCGGAACCAAACTGGGAGCAGTGGCAAAGCCGCACTGCAGTAATTGCGGTGCAGAGCTTGAATCGGGAACACGTTTTTGCGGTGAATGCGGAACGAAACAGGGGGGATAATTCATGGCGACATACAAACAACCCTGCTTGCATTGCGGGGAATTCATCGACAGGGACTCGCGGTTGTGTCCAAAATGCGCGAGCAGAAGTCCCTTCGGGTATCTATGCCCGACCTGCCTTCGCTCCATCGAAAAGGATGAAGTGGTTTGCGCAGGGTGCGGTCGTTCACTGTATGTAGTTTGTCCCTCGTGCTTGGGTCGAACCTTTGTGGATGAGCGCTGCGAGCAGTGCGGCGCGGGATTGATGATAAAGTGCGGCAACAGGCGTTGCGGCGAACTACAGTTCTTCGAGAACACGAAGTGCACCGCCTGCGGGAAAAAGCTAACAAATCAGCGATAGAGGGGGAGGATTAACGAATGCTCAAGTCATTCACCAGGAATTATGAGGACAATTCCACTGAAGCCGGTTTCCAATTTACCTTTTACTGCGACAATTGCCAGGACGGATATAAATCCAGCTTTATCGAATCGGAAACCTATAAGAAGAAGAAAGGGTTGCGCGGCATATCCGCCGGAGCAGGGCTTCTAGGTAGTTTTTTGGGCGGACGGCTGTCCAGCTTGGGTTACGCCGCTGAACGCGGCGGGAGCATACTTTCTGAACGGTTTGAGGAGATGAGCCCAGAATGGCAAAAAGAACATGAAAAGGCATTCGAGCAGTCACAGAACGAATCACAGCAGCACTTTCACCGTTGCCATTCCTGCCATCATTATGTTTGTGATGTTTGCTACAATGATGACGAAGGCTTGTGCGACGAATGTGCGCCTAGGCAGGAAGTATATGTCGCAAAGGCGCGCGCCGATGCCATGAGGCGCAACATTGAAGAGGCTGGAGAGACTGCAACAGTGTGGAAAGGGAAGATCGAGAGCAAGACTACCACCTGCCCTGCTTGCGGTAAGCCTGCAGGAAACGGCAAATTTTGTAACAACTGCGGCGCTTCTCTTGAGTTGAGCACATGCGCAAGCTGCGGAGCCAAAAACGCCCAGGGGGTTCGCTTCTGCAACAACTGCGGAAACCCTATGAATGCCAAAAAATCCGACAGCAAATGTCCTGGATGTGGGGAAGACAACCCTCCTGGTACCAAGTTCTGCGGAGGTTGCGGAACCAAACTCGATTAATTTCGTCGTGGAAGGAGGTGCGCAGTTTCATTGGAATACTCGGGTAAAATCAGTTCAACTCAAATAAACGGAGAAGTAACGCTTTGTGTAGAGGAAGATGGGCTTGCCATTATTTCGCCTTTGGATGCGTATCACATCCCTTATGCCGACGTAAACTTACTTGAAATAAAGAATTACGCTGTAAATATCACTACCGAGGTGGGCAAGTATACCGTCGAGTGGCTTGGGAATGACTGTGAACCTTTTTTCGACGAGCTATACTCTGCCTATAATAAAAAAGTGCGCAAAGCGCTGTTTGTGAGCGGTTCGCCTTTTCTGTCGACCAAGGGAGAGTATAGCTTTACGGAAAATGGCATTACTTTCAAAGGTGTCGCCCATCGAGGTTTACGAGGATTGCATTGTATTTCTACCCCCAAACACACAAGCGCGCAGAGTGCCGCTCTGCTTTGTCACCGCCATTGAGAGAGGCGCTTTCACCCATACTCTTCACCTGGATATTAGTGAAAGCTATACCTTCTCGAAATTGGGTTACGATACCGAGCCTTTTGATGATGCACTGACTAGGCGTCTTCACGCCATTAGGAAGCAGGCCTTAGACGAGGTGAAAGCCTTAGATGCTTCCTTGGGAATTGCGCAAGTCGCAACTATCGCAAAGCTGATGCCGTTTGGTATATTAGCCTCAATGGGCTCGCTATCGGCAGTTGCGCCATCATTTGCTAGAGTGCTGGAGGCAAAAATCGACGATAGCGGGGCGGCGGAAAGCTACTCCGTACTGAAAACTGTCTGCGCCACGGAGCAGATTTGCGTAGGTATCAGGCAAAACTTTGGGAGAGGATCGATAATAGACAATCCTGATAAAAACGAGAATAACGAGACCCTTGAAGAAACAGAAGCGGCGACTGACGATGCGAGCAAAAAGGCAGGCGATGAAACGGAAGCAAACAACATGGTCTGGATTCTTGCACCCAACATTAAAGGAGGGATTGCTGCGCTGGAATTCGCAGTGGCCGAGAATGAGTCCGCTGCCACATTCATCTATCGCTTTGAGGGCAGTTTTGAACACTTTACCCGGTCATTCAACCGCGCAATAGAAGCAGTTGCATTCAAGCGCGAGGTGATACGCCTCAGCGATACTGAGTTAAGGAAACCCGAGTACTCCGAGTATGCAATGGCGGTAAATCGCAACACCTCCCTGCAGTTCATCCGCAGCTGCTTTAGCGGCCGGGTGATTCACTCTTCACCCGAACGCTGGAAACAGGGATTACTGAAATTCATGAATGAACATTAATGCAAACCAACCGAGCAATCAGCAAAAGTGACCCGTAAAAAAATCTATAATCTGACGTAAAAGAGGCTTTTGACGATATCATAACGAGGAGGAATTAACTATGGCATACTGTGGGAAATGTGGGGAACAGGTCAAGGACGGAGTAAAGTTCTGTCCGTCGTGCGGGCAAGTGCTCGATGCGAACACCACAAGCGCATCCAATGCCCAAAATGAGTATCGACCGACATACCAGCAGCCCGTTAGAACTCAGACTAACGAAGCAGACGCTCAGGCCAATAAAACGATGGCAATATTGGCCTACATTATCTTTTTCATACCGCTTATCACAGGCGCTCACAACACGTCGCCTTTCGTAAAATATCACACCAACCAGGGAACGGTGCTGTTTATTGCTTCGCTGGCATACGGCGTGGTGTATTGGATTATCACTTCGATACTTGCTTCTATATTGCTCAACTCGGGCTCATGGGGTCTGTGGAGTGTGCTCACGACCATATTTGGACTTACTTGGCTTGTAGTTGTAGCACTTTGCATAATCGGAATAGTAAATGCCGCAAGTGGTCAGATGAAACCGCTTCCGGTGATAGGCAAGTTCACCGTTATAAGGTAAAATGTGTGATTCGGACGAGGAGCTACGGCTCCTCGCCCGAGCCTACCAAAAAAGTCCCAAATGTTGAGGTTTTATTTAAGAGGTTGAGAAGTCGATTTTTCTGAATCGACTTCTTTCAAAGTACAGGAACCGGAGCAATTCTGTTCCCTGAGGTTTTTTATTAAATAAGCACAACCCAAAGTTAAAATGTATGTAATAATGGGGTAATGTTTGTAAGATATGCGCAAACAATGAAACCCATCAAACCCTCTAAATATCTAGGAAAAATAAAAAACCCCGAGTTATCGAGGCTTTGTGTTTGGTGCGGGAAACAGGACTTGAACCTGCATGAAGGAACCTTCATACGGACCTGAA
>CALNBC010000144.1 GCA_937874755.1 uncultured Clostridia bacterium | reverse complement strand
ACGTTTCTACCAGCGCCGCATTTCACCCTTTACCCAGCCATCCTGCCGTTTCCGCCCCACATGTTCCAGCTACGCGCTAAAAGCCCTGCAGCGCCACGGCGCAATCAAGGGACTTTTGCTTTCGTTATGGCGGGTACTTCGCTGCAATCCCTTTTGCAAGGGTGGTTACGACCCCGTTCCACCGCGCGGAAGGTGGACCCCGGAGGTTCGCTTTACAATGTTTTCACCGCTGGGCGTGAGGGGCAAGCGAAAAACCCCGCATTCGGGCGCGGCAGACAGCGCTCCAACCTAAAAAGCCAAATTGGCGCCCGCGAGACAAGCGAGGCGCATTCGACCATACGGAGGATAACGCCCTTGTTTAACGCACTAGGAAAATTGGTCTATCAGCTCATGATGACCTTTAACGACTGGCTCAAGTACCCCGTGCTGACGGTTGTCGTCTTTACGGTAGTGCTGAGAATCGTCATGTCCCCTCTGGACATTATTTCAAGGAAGGCGATGCAGAAGCAGACCGCCGCGCAGCCCTATATCGCCCGCATCCAGAAGAAATTCGCCGGCAACCCTCAGGTTATGCAAAAGAAAATAGGCGAATTCAACCGCAAACACGGCATTAGCATGCTCAAAGGCTGCCTGCCGATGCTGCTCACCCTGCCGCTGTTCATCATATTCCTCGACGGCATGACCACCTGGGGCAACGTCTCCAACAGCAGGATTTACCTCAATGCGGAGGCCGGGGATTACGACATTACCGACAACTCCTGGCTCTGGATACACAACATCTGGTCCCCGGACTCCGGTCTGGCAGACGTGATTCTCGACGGCGAGAAGTTCTCTAAGATACCGTTTGACAATATCGCCGAGTTCTTTACCGAGGACGAGGTGCAAAGCCTTAAGTCGGCGGCGGAAAACGGCGGCGCGAAGTACACCACCGTCATGCAGCCCGTAGCCGACCAGTACGAGGGCTACAAGAACGGCTGGTTCATACTGCCCATACTTTCAGCGGCGTTCGTCATGCTCCAATCCTTCGTCACCCAGGGTCGCAAGAAGGACAGGCCGGCACCTGTGGAGGGAATGCCCAACACGGGCAGCGGCATGGGCATGAACATCTTTATCGCGCTGTTCTCGGGCTATATCTGCCTGAATTACAACGCCATGTTCGCGATTTACTGGATGACCAGCAACCTTTGCGCCATCGTGCTGACGCTGATCCTCAAGAAGATCTATCCCGCCAAATCCTATGTGTTTGAAGGGGAGGCGGAGCTGCAATGACCGGATTCATACCACGCACCATCGAATCAAAAGGCAAATCCATCGACGAGGCGATCTTCCGCGGACTGATGGAGATGGGCGTCTCCATCGACGAGGTGGAGATCGAGACCATTCAGGAAGGCAGCAAGGGTCTGCTCGGCATCGGCTCAAAGCCGTATATCATCCGCCTGACCACCAAGGAAGCGGACCTTTCCGGGGAACAGGACAAAAAGCCCGGCCCCCGGCGCGAAAGGCGGCCCCGGCAGGAACGCCC
>CALNBC010000143.1 GCA_937874755.1 uncultured Clostridia bacterium | reverse complement strand
AATGACCTTGTTGCGGCTGCTAAATTGAAAATGATGAGATTCCGTGTCGGAAATCGCCGGCGAAGCACAAGTGGCAAAAGGCACGTTTTACCTTTATTACCCCTCGAAGGAAGCGTTGATAGACGCGGTGTACGATTACTGCCAGGAGAAGGACGTCGAGGCATGTGATACGGGTCTGGCTGAAATCGAGGGCGCAACCGCCAAACTTTGCCGCCGCCTGGAGAACGCGATACACTTTGCTCTTGTACATCCCAACGAGGCGGCGATAGAACGAATGTACCTCTCTTCGCCTGCGCGCTCGGGAGTGGGCACAAGCTACGTTCGGCAAAAACGCCACTTTGAATCGGTAGACGCCGTAATGCGCGAGGGCGTGGCAAAGGGCGAACTAAAAGACTTGCCCGCCGCGCTGCTCGGCGAGATATTCTTTTCCATAGGAGCTGCGTTCTACTATTACATAATTGCCAATCCGAATCTCGCGGATGACGCAGTGCTTATGGAAAAGGCCTACCAAACCGTGCGCGACTGCCTTGCGCGCTGATACCGTTCACCTGCGGGAATTGCCCGCATGTTGATAATCAAAAATTATCAGGAGGAGAGAGATGAAAAAATCTGTAAGGCTGTTTGCGGCGCTCATTGCATTGATGATGCTTGCCGCGTGCGCACCTGCTGCCGCCCCCGAATCGACGGATGACCAGGTCGCAATAACACCTGTTCCCACTGAAGCACAAGGATCAGCGTGGGATGAAGAAGTCAACCTGCTGGTTATCGGCGGCGGCATCGCCGGACTGACCAGCGCCATCCAGGCTGCGGATAACGGCCTTGAGGACATTCTCGTTGTGGAGAAGCTCGCAGTGACGGGGGGCTCTGCCTTCGTTTCGGCGGGAATCCTGGGCGGATGGGAGACCCAGGTTACAAAGGCGCTCGACCTGCATGTTGACCCGCAAGACATGTACGAAGAGCAAATGTTTGAGAAGGAGTATGCCATCGACCCCTCGCTAACCTGGCTAACAACGCTCAAGAGCGGAGAGACCATCGACTGGCTCATTGACGAACTCGGGGTCGCTTTCGAACCCGATGTAATTATCAAGCCGGGCTACGGCACCCTGCAGGCGGTGCACATCGTCGACGGCGGCGGCCCCAATCTGCGCACCCCCTACGAAGCTGCGCTGGCTGCTCGTCCCCAAATCGAAGTACGCACAGAAACCAAGGGCACCGAGCTCATAGTAGAGGACGGCAAGGTCGTCGGCGCGGTGGTGGAATCAGGCGGCGCAACGAAGCGCATAGGTGCGAAAGCCGTGGTCCTCGCAACAGGCGGCTACAGCACGAGCAGCGAAGTCATAACGGCCGTGCATCCCGCAAACTCCGTATTCCAGACCAGCTTGATGCCCGGCTCCACAGGCGACGGGCTACTGATGGCCACCGCAATCGGCGCGGGAACCAACAACCTTGACCAGATTCAAGCTTACCTTAGGGAGTACAATAACCCTGTCGGTCAAACGCCTTACATGTACACGATATTCGTGGGCAAGGAAGGCAAGCGCTTCATGAACGAAACTCGCATACCCCAGACCTTCAACCAGGCAAACCGCGATGACCTCATCATGCAGTACGGCAAGGACGGTTGGGATTATTTCTGGGCGATCAACGACCAGGCGACCATGGACTCTTTCGGGCTCCAGACCACCGATTACCCCGGGCTCGTCAGTGCGAACACTCTGGATGAACTCGCAAAGCTTACGGGTATGGACGCCGAAGGGCTGAAGGCACAAGTTGCCGCCTGGAACGAGATGGTTGCCAACGAAACAGACAGCCAATTCGGTCGCTACGGCATGTGGTATAAGATAGAAACCGCCCCCTTCTACGCGCTGCAGACGACCTTCTCCACCAGCGTGTGCCACGGCGGAATCACCAAGAACGACCGTGCGGAAGTCACAACTTTTGACGGCTCTGCAATACCCGGGCTTTAC
>CALNBC010000142.1 GCA_937874755.1 uncultured Clostridia bacterium | reverse complement strand
GGCGGCTTGTTCGACGTTTACCCCTCGGGCGCAAAGACGCCGTACAGGGTGGAGTTTTTTGACGACGAGGTGGACGGCATACGCACCTACGACGCGCTGACCCAGCGTTCTACGGGCAGCGCGGATATCATACGCATCACCCCGGCGGTAGAATCGCCCCTTTCCAAAGAAGCGGTGGAGCGCGGCCTCGAGCTGCTCACCCAAATTAAGCGCAAAAAGGCGCTCGCCCCCCTTTGCGAGCGGTTTGCAGACGCGCTGACCGGCGGCGACGGCGACGCTGCGGACGCGCTGTTACCCCTTTTGTTCGAAGAGAGCACCATTATCGATTACCTGCCCAAAGGCGCGTTTACCATAATAGTCGAACCCGCAGTGGTCAGCGAGCACGTCAAGGAGCGGCACTCCCGCTTCACCGACGCCTTCTCCCAGGCATTGGAAGACGGAGACGCGCTGCCCATCCAGTCGGAGCTTTACCTTTCCCCCGACCGTTTCTGGCAGAGCCTCGAGAACGGCAGGACAGTTTGCCTCTTCGCTTTTTTGCGCACGTTCACGCAAATACGCGCCCAGTCGCTGTTTCGCGTGGAGGCGCATTCCCCCGCGAGGTACAACTCCGCGCTGCCCCAACTTGCAGTGGACCTTCGCCAACTAAAGCAAAACGGGGTCACCGCGCTGCTCTTTGCAGGCTCCCGGGCGGAAAGGCTGCGCGAAGAACTGCTTGCTTTGGGGCTGGAAGCTGCCTGCGTCAACGAGCTTTCCCGCGCACCCAGCCCGGGCGAAACGCTGCTAATCTCCCGCGGGTTGCCCTGCGGGTTCGAACTCCCCGAGCAGAAGCTCTCGGTGTTCTCCGAGGCGGACATTTACGGCACCAGAAAGGCCGCCGTAAAGCCCGTCAAGCGCAGGGAAGTCACGCGGTTCGACATATTCGCCGACCTCAAAATAGGCGACCTCGTCGTACACGAGTCCTACGGCATAGGCGTGTTCAAGGGCATCTGCAAGCTGAACGCGAACGGCACCGCCCGAGACTTCATTCAGCTGCAGTACGCGGGCACCGACAAGCTCTACGTCCCCACCGACCAGCTCGATCGCGTGCAGAAGTACATCGGCGCGGGCGAGGAAAAGTCTCCCAAACTTTCGAAGCTTAGCGGCGGTGAATGGAGCCGCTCGGTAGCAAAGGTGCGCCAGAGCGTCAAGGAGCTAGCCTTCGACCTTGTCAAGCTCTACGCGGACAGAAAGTCTGTCAAAGGCTTCGCCTTTTCGTCGGACTCCCCCTGGCAGCGCGAACTCGAGGAATCCTTCCCCTACGAGGATACACCCGACCAGGCGACCTCCCTCGCCCAGATAAAGGCGGACATGGAGAGCGGCGTCATCATGGACAGGCTACTTTGCGGCGACGTGGGCTACGGCAAGACTGAAGTCGCAGTGCGCGCCGCCTTCAAAGCAGTGCAGGACAACAAGCAGGTTGCCTTCCTCGTGCCCACCACCGTACTCGCCTCCCAGCATTACCACACGCTCTGTGCGCGCTATTCGGGATTCCCCGTCAAGGTAGAGCTGCTCTCGCGCTTTCGCACCCCCGCCCAGCAGTCCGAGATAATCAAGTCGCTCAAGACCGGCAAGGTAGACGTAGTCGTCGGCACCCACGCCCTTCTTGGCAAGCGGGTGGAATTCCACGACCTCGGGCTGCTCATCATAGACGAGGAGCAGCGCTTCGGCGTGGGGCACAAAGAGGCTATCAAAAACATTAAGCGCAACGTGGACGTGCTGACCCTCACCGCCACACCCATCCCCAGAACGCTCCACATGGCGCTTTCAGGAGTGAGGGACATGAGCGTCATCGAGACGCCGCCCGAGGAGCGCTACCCGGTGCAGACCTACGTCATGGAGTATTCTGACGCGCTGTCGAAGGACGCAATCGAGCGAGAGCTCGCCCGGGGCGGTCAGGTGTTCTTCCTTTACAACAAAGTCGCCTCGATGGAGCGGTTCATGGCTCACCTAAGGGAGCTCGTGCCGGATGCGCGCATAGCCATGGCTCACGGGCAGATGCCCGAAAGCCGCCTTGAGCGCACCATGCTCGAGTTCATGGAGCGGGAATACGACGTTCTTTTGTGCAGCACCATCATCGAGTCGGGGCTGGACATTCAAAACGCCAACACCCTCATAGTGTACGACGCGGACTATATGGGTCTCGCTCAGCTTTACCAGCTAAGGGGGCGAGTGGGTCGCTCAAACCGCATAGCTTATGCTTACTTCACCTTCCGAAGGGACAAGGTGCTCAGCGAAGTCGCAGACAAGCGCCTTAGGGCGATACGCGAGTTCACCCAATTCGGCTCGGGCTTCAAAATCGCCATGCGCGACCTTGAAATCCGCGGCGCGGGCAACTTAATCGGCGCGCAGCAGCACGGGCACATGTCTGCAGTGGGTTACGATTATTACTGCAAGCTCATAGACGAGGCGGTGAACGAGGCAAAGGGCAACCCGCTGCCCTACGAGATAGATACCCAAATGGATGTGCCTGTGGATGCCTTCCTTCCCCCCACCTACATCGAGGACGAGGCGGACAGGCTGGAGGTTTACAAGCGTATCGCCTCCATCTCGGGCAGGGATGACGTCCCCGACGTCATCGACGAGCTAATAGACCGCTTTGGCGAGTTGCCCGAAAGCGTGCTCAACCTTATCGAGATAGCGGCGATAAAGTCCGCTGCGCGAACCGCGGGGCTTTCGGTGCTCACCGTGCGCGAGGGCTACGCGCTCATCAAGCTGCACCCGAAATCCCAGATAACAGGCGAAGCGCTGCTCTCGGTGCTATCGGAATACAAGGGCAGGGCGACGCTTTTGTCCGGCGACCCCGCAGAGGTGCGTTTGGTCGGCAAAAACACGCAAACCACAGAGATGGCGCACATAGCGGAGCAATTCCTGCTTCGCCTGTGCTCCGCGTTCTAGGCTTTGACAAGGCCACAAATGTGACGTTAAGTGCCATTTGAGCCATAATTTATTCATTTGCATACTCATTTATCATTGTATATAATAATTAGGATGCGCACACCCCATGGGTTTCAACCAGTAGCGAAGGGAGTTACGTCATTATGAATTTTTGCAAAAGGGTCGTTGCGGCCGCAGCGGCACTGCTGTTTTTGGCATCATTGTTCGCTTGCACCCCTGTAAACGGACCCGAAGCCGTCGTCGCCACCGTGGACGGAGTGCCCGTCTATCGCTGGGAGGTCGACTATATGTTCGAAACCAACCGCGAGCGCATGGCTTCAACCAGCGGCATAGACCTTGAAAACAAGGAGCAGGTCCAGTCTATCAAGGAGAGC
>CALNBC010000141.1 GCA_937874755.1 uncultured Clostridia bacterium | reverse complement strand
ATATGGAAAAAGGAGCTCTCACTTGCGTGAAAACTCCTTTTCTTTGACAGGCTGAGCGCGTGGAGACTCCACGCGCTTTTGCCACATTTGTTGAATTCTAAAGATTTAGTTCGTGCCCATCAGTTTGTCAACCGCGCCGCCCAACACCTCGCCTATGCTTTCGTTGATTACGATGTGCGCCTGCTCATCCGCGGGTGTTTGGGACTTGTTGATTATCGCGATTACTTTGCCGTTAAAATAGTTTATCAGCCCCGCAGCGGGATAAACCGCAAGGGAGGTGCCACCGATAATCAGCATTTCCGCGCCGGATATGCGACCTATCGCCCCGCGGAGGACGAGGTCGTCCAGCCCTTCTCCGTAAAGCACGACGTCCGGCTTTATCAGACCGCCGCAAGCGCCGCATTTCGGTATGCCTTTGGCGTCTTTTATATATTGGAGGTTATGCGGCTTGCCGCACTTAGTGCAATAGTTGCGATACACGGAGCCGTGCAACTCAAATACGTTGATGCTGCCTGCCTCTTGGTGCAGGTTGTCAATATTTTGGGTCACGACGCCGCTTAGCTTCCCCGCCCTTTCTAGGCGGGCGAGCGCCTTGTGTGCCCTGTTGGGCTGGGCGTCGGGGTGAAGCAGGTATTTTTTGTAGTAATCGTAGAAGATTTCCGTCTCGCTATGGAAAAAAGGAGCGGACAGTATGGTCTCGGGTGGGTATCCGTACTCGCTTATAGTTTTATAGATTCCCGATTCGCTGCGAAAATCTGGTATACCGCTCTCTGTCGAAACGCCGGCACCTCCTAAAAAAACAATGGGGCTATATTTCCCCAGAGCATTGACAAGCTCTTCATACCTTTCCATTGCATCCTCCTTGTCGGTCAATCAGAAGGAGTAGCTTTTTTGCGCTCCTTATGTGTGGTATTTGCCTTCTTAGTCTCTTTGTCCTGCAAATCCTTCAATATTTTAGAGCAAAGCAGCTTATCCGCCGTAGCTTCAAGGCTGGTCAGGGTAATATACAAGAGGGCGATTTCCTCCTCGGGGGCGTCCTCGCCCACCTCAGCGCGTATCCTTCCCATGCGCTCCTCATTGGCTTTCACAAAAGTATCCCTGTAATCGTTGACCATCTTGGCAAGGTGCTGGTAGGTTTCCTTTTGCTCCTCCTCGGTAGGCCTGAGTGAAAGCGCTGTCTTAATCTCCTGGAAGGAAAGAGATTGTTTGAGTAAACATATAAACATGGTGTGCTTGACCGTACCTGCGGTTATTGGGTCTTGGGATGAGCCCGCCCTTAGTATAATTGTTTACCATCGGCTTGGTGATGATTTTTTCGTCGCCCGTGCGCAGCGAGTCCCCTAACTTCTCTTCAAGATAAGAGGTCATCTGCTCGATGTAAAGATCGATATCGGGGAGTTGTTCGATGCTCAGAAGCGGCGACTTGGAAATCGCGTCGACTTTGCTGGCAACTATCTGGTCTATATCCATTAAAAAACCTCCGTAAAAGCAAATGCAGACCTAATAGTTATTGCATTGGGGTGAATGCTGTGTTATCATATCCGCAACGCGGTTTCAAAAGCCACATGTCGTAAATAACAAAACTACTATCTATTCTTGCATATATCAATAGGAGAGTCAATATGAAAAACAAAATCGCAATCGTAACCGACACAGGATGTGACATTCCCGACGATTTGCTCGAGAAGTACGACATTCGACTCGTCCCTTTGCGCGTACTTTGGAAGGGACAGGACTTGAGGGACAGGTTTGAGGTCAAAAGTGAGGATATCTTCAACATGATGGACGAAGAGATTCCCAAGACCTCCCTCCCCACGTATGAAGACTTCCTTTCCGTTATGGATAATCTGGCGGACGAGGGTTGTGAGCAGGTGCTCTTTATAACGATATCCGCCAAGCTCTCCGGGACGTACAACGCTGTGCGCCTCTGGTCGGAGGAGTATGACAGGATGAGGATCACGGTCATCGATTCCCTGTCCCTTTCTATGGGTCAAGGTGCACCAGTGGTCGAAGCGGCGAAGGTAATCGACGCGGGCGGCAGCGTCGAGGACGCCATCATAAGAATGCAGGATGTTCGCAAATCCGAAGGCGCTTATTATGTCGTCTCTACACTTGAGTATCTACAAAAAGGTGGTCGCATAGGCGTCATAGAGGGTACCTTGGGCACCCTGTTGCAGATTCGCCCCGTTATAACGGTGGACGAATTCGGCGTATTCAAGTCCGCCGCCAAGACAAAGGGCTTCAAGCGCGCCGTCAACGTGATGTTAGAAGAGGTAAAAAAGAAGTTCGCCGGAAAGCGCATTTTTCTTTCGTCGATACATTGCGAGAACAAAGAGGCCGCCAAACAGCTCGTGGAGCAGGTGCGCGCCTTTGCGGAAGTCGTCGAATACCGCATCATCCAGCTCACCCCGACCATGGCGATTCATACTGGGCGCGGGCTGCTCGGATTGATCGCTTACGAGGCTATCTGACCAAACAAAATGCGGAGCATTCGATCCTTTGTGTTTTTCTGAACCTAAAGACTAGTATGGTGCGTTGTCCTCGCTTTTTCAAAAAAGCGGGGGCTTTTCTATACGTTTAGATTCGATAAAAATATTAAGCTATATTTATTGTGGTACTAATCGTGTTATAATCAAGAACCTGAAGATAGTTTTGATAGAGTAAAAGGCTATACGGGCTAGGACTCTTGCCGCATCAGTATTCAGAAGAATTTTAATGTAAAGGAGACAAGGTCTGGTGAAAAAGTGCATCGCTTTGATAGTTGCCGCATTTCTGCTGTTGGCGGGTTGTACGAATGAGCAAGCAGTAGCGGCTCCTTCGCCCTCTACCGAAGTATCGCTCTCCCCAACACCCGAAGTCACCCCGAACGAAACGCCGCAAGCTAACCCTGCGTTTGAGCAAAAGGACGGTGTATTTGTTATCGAGGATGTTCAAACTGTAACCACAGGTCTTTATACCGTCGGCGATTACCTGAACGCAACAGGTGCGGCGGGGATTTCTTGGTGGACTGAAGAGGACGAGCTGTTCGTGAGTTTTGAGGGCGCGGGCGTCATCGCCAC
>CALNBC010000140.1 GCA_937874755.1 uncultured Clostridia bacterium | reverse complement strand
ACGACGCCCAATGCGCCCTCCATTATGAAGGAGAGCAAAACGGCGAACGCGATGGAGCCGAAAGCGGCGCTTAGCCTTATGCGGCGGTAAAGCAGAAGGGGGCATAGCAAAGCTGCCGCGAGACCGCCGAAAATGCCGGGGGAAGACAACGCAGAGGTGACGCACATTGCTCCAAAAACGACGCACCCCAGAGAAACGGAGGAGAGAAAGGCAACCAGCGCGCCCGTTGTCCAGCGCATGGAAAATGCGAATACGAGTGAAGGAATTAGCATAAAAAGCGCGGCGTAAAGCCCGTCGATGGAGGCGAAAACTACGAGGGCAAACAGCGTCAGACCTGCTGCATAAGGCCGTATGCCGAGGGAGCGCAAAAAGGGCGAAGCGACGCCGGTTAAAACCGCACAAAGGGCGCATAAGGCGATGAGGTAGCCTATCGGGAAAACGTAATCGGAATACATAAAAAATCCCCCTTGCCGGTTTATTGCCGTTCAAAAAAGCAACGGTTTTAGTTTGCGGCATTATAAGGGGGATATGCGAGGTTAATTTTACACTTTGTGTTTTGAAAGCATTTTTTGCGTATGACGAGCATCAAGCAAAAAATAAATAATTACACTCTCAGGTACGCCGCCATGGCTCCCGTCCCGCCATAGAGTTTTTTGTCCCTGCGGTAAGAAAAATAGTCGGCATTGCAGCAGGTGCACTGACCGCTGATTTGTATGTGTTGCGGCTCAATCCCCGCTTCGACGAGCTGAGCAGCCATTATCTTCCAAAGGTCTATTAAGTATTTCTGCCGCGCATCGTCGTAAATGGAGCACTCTGCTTTGGGGAACGCTTCGGCAAAAATGGAGTGTACGTCGTCGTCCACCTCGAAGCAATCTTGGCAAATCGAGGGACCTATACCGGCGAGTACGTCGCGGCTATCGCAGCCGAACTCCGAAATCATGCGCAGCACCGCCTTTTTGCCTATTCTAAGGCTGGCGCCCTTCCATCCCGCGTGCACCATCCCCCCGACCTTTTTGACCGGGTCGAACAGGAATACCGGCATACAGTCCGCGTGCAGCGTAATCAATGTCACGTTGGGGTCGGCTGTGACAAGGCCGTCGCATTCGGGGAAGCGGGGCCCGCCGGGGAAGCCGTAGCCCCGTTCGTGCCCTGTCGCGACCTCCACGCCGTCACCATGGCAATAGTTGACTATGGCGGCGGAATCGAGGGCGAACCCTGCGGCG
Organism: uncultured Clostridia bacterium; assembly: GCA_937874755.1. Taxonomy (GTDB): domain Bacteria; phylum Bacillota; class Clostridia; order Christensenellales; family CALWSW01; genus CALNBC01. The sequence goes on along the minus strand of CALNBC010000140.1, from coordinate 5,032 downwards.
CGGGCGAACCTTTTGTAGTTTTCGTCTATATTCTTTGGGTCGTCGGGTCTGTTGTGTCCGAGGTTGAGGCTGTCCATCGGCGCGGGGCTGACGCCGCCGAACCTTTGGGTAAAGCCGTGGTCGCAGCCCGCTTCACTAAGTAACGGCAGGAGGCAAAAGCAAATGCCCCCGCTGTACGCGAGGGTATACCCTTTCATAACGCGCTTGTATTCCTGTTCAAATGAGGTCATTTGGATTCCTTTTCTTCGAGCAACAGGCGCATCTCTTTCATGAATGCGTCTATATCCGTAAACTGGCGGTAAACCGAGGCAAACCGGACATACGCGACATCGTCCAGCTCCTTGAGCTTGCTCATGATGATGTTGCCTATCTGTTCCGAGGTAATCTCTTGGTCGAGCAGGTTGAAGACCTCGCGGGTCACATCGTCCGCCACGCGCTCGACTTCGCTAGATGGTATTGGGCGCTTTTCGCATGCCTTGCGTATGCCCGAAAGCACCTTGTTGCCGTCGTAGGGTTCCCGCCTGCCGTCCTTTTTGACGACCATGATGGGTATCTCCTCGATGCGCTCATAGGTGGTGAACCGCTTGCCGCAATGCAAGCACTCCCGCCTGCGCCGGATGGAGCTACCCTCTTCAGTCGGGCGCGAATCGATTACCTTGCTCTCGGCATAACCGCAATAAAGACACTTCATTGTGACCCCCAAAAAAAATCTTGGACAACTTGTCCTACATGGTATCAATGCAGGAATAATTGATTATACCATGTGTTGTATGCTCTTGGCAATCGATGCACAAGAAGCCTAAGCACTCACGCCGAGCCGATATCCACAAGTATCACGTCGGTACCGAATTTCACTATTTTGCAGTACGGTATGACGATTTCTTCCTCGGACTTGATAAGCCCGAAGAACTTGCTGCGACCCGGAACTATTATACTTAGTATTCTGCCGTCCGAAAGCTCTAAGCAAAGATCCTCAATATGCCCGAGCTTGCGCCCATCGCAAACGTTGACGACTTCTTTGGAACAGAGCTCGTCAAATGTCATTTTCATAACCTGAATTCCTCCCCCTATGCAACAGGTTATGCGTTTTTATCCTTTTTGTTTCCGTTTACCCACTGGAGTATCGCGAGGACAATCAAAAATGCGCCAAAAAAACGCTTCAAAAGGTCCGCGGGAACTACGAGTGCGAGGGTGAGCCCCGCCGCCGAGCCCAATATGCCCCAGGACAAAACGGGCAACACCAAATCCCAGCTCACGCGCTTTGCGCGGCTGTGCAAAAACAGCGCGACTGCCGCCGCGGGGAGGTAAGCGAGGAAGTTGATTGTCTGCGCTTCTTTTTGGGGTGTGGCGAGCAGCAGCGTAAGCATGGGGATGAGCACCGTTCCGCCACCCATGCCCGCGCCCGAGATTATGCCCGATAAAAAGCCGATGATTATGTACATCAAAACAGCAGCATCCTGATTCCTGCATAAAGCATGAGTGCGCAAAACACCCGATTGAGCCACACATTTGCAACTTTGCCGAGCAACCATGCCCCAACTCCGCCGCCCGCCGTAGCACCGATTGCCGCAAGCAGCCAGCCCTCGGGGAATCCGGTTCCGATTACATAACCTATAGTTGTGAGCACGGAAAGCGGCAGTATGAACCCGAGTGTGGTAGCCTGCGCCTTTTGCTGGTTAAGCCCCTGGGCTTTGAGCGCGGGGACTACCACCAGTCCGCCTCCCGAAGCGAACAGCCCGTTGATAAGCCCCGTCGCTATTCCAAAAAAAGCCCTTCCCCGAACAGAGGAAACGGCTTTTTTGAATTTGCTTTCTATGTTCATGCGCAAATCCCCCTTTGGGGATAGGTTTCCCAAAAACCCCTTTGCTATATTCCCAGCGCGGACTTTATGCCTATGAGTATAAGCACGACACCGCCTGCTATTTGTGCTTTTTGCCCAAAACTTTCGCCCAAACGCTTGCCGAAAGCAAGTGCGACAAGCGAGCAGCAAAAGGTCGTGAGCGCGATGATCGGTGCAGCAAAGGCGATGTTTGCGCCCATAGCATAAAAGCTGACCCCTACGGCAAACGCGTCTATGCTGGTTGCGATGGACTGGAGCAAAAGGGTGAGGAATGTGAATTTCTGCGAGGAGTCGCACTTTTGCTCAAACGCGCCTTTTATCATGTTCGCGCCTATGAAAGCGAGGATGACAAGTGTCGTTATCCCCGCGTAGCGCGAAATAAAGTCGGAAAACAAGCTGCCCAAAAAGTAGCCCAGCAGGGGCATCACCCCTTGGAAAAGACCGAAGGCAACGGGCAGCGAGGCACGCATGGCGGGCGGCATATCGCGATAGCCCATAGCGTCGCACAGCGTGACCGCGGCCGCGTCCATCGAAAGCCCCAGTCCGATCGCGACTATTTCCCAAATAGACATCTTGTCCTCCGTATTATCCGCATAATAAAAAAGAGACCGATGACGCAAAATTTGCGTCAAAAGTCTCGTCCCATTCATGGTGAAAGGCGTGCGCCCACCGGCGCATCGCCGGAGCATGTTGAGCCGCACATAGGCTAAATAGCCGCTGACTACTCCCCTTTAACATTACAAAGCTAACACAAATGGCGCGTATCTGTCAAGCCGCTTCAAAGGCAGCAAAAAACCCGCGGGTCTTCTGCGGGTTTTTGGGTACCTGCCAAGCTATGCTTTGTTCAGTAGTCTTCTTCCTCTTCTTCGGGCAGGTCGGCGTTGTGATAGACGTTTTGCACGTCGTCGTTGTCCTCGAGATTTTCGATGAGACGGAGCACCTTTTCGGCGTCTTCGCCGTCGGTTATCGCGACTGTGGTTTTGGGTATCATGTCCAACTCGGCAGAGATGAACTCGTAACCGGCGTTTTCTAGAGCTTCGCGCACAACGGAAAAATCCTCGGGTGCGGTCATTACCTCGAAAGCGTCGTCTTGGGTGGCGAAATCCTCGGCACCCGCATCTAGCGCGGTCATCATGACCTCGTCTTCGTCCATAGAGGAGGTGCGCTCGATTACGATGACGCCCTTTTTGTCGAACATCCAGCCGACGCAACCCGTGTTGCCCAGCCCGTTGCCGAATTTGTCAAACAGGTGGCGAATGTCAGAAGCGGTGCGGTTGCGGTTGTCCGTCAGCGCGTCGACTATTACTGCGACGCCGCAGGGACCGTAGCCTTCGTAGGTGATGCTGTCGTAATTGTCCGCGTCGCCCTCGCCCGCCGCCTTTTTGATAGAGCGGTTGATATTGTCGTTCGGCATGTTTGCGGCCTTTGCCTTGGCGATTACGTCCTTGAGCTTTGAGTTGGCAGACGGGTCAGGTCCGCCCCCCTGCTTGACTGCCATGACCAGCTCGCGGCCTATCTTTGTAAAGATTTTGCCTTTAACGGCGTCAGTCTTAGCTTTTTTATTTTTGATATTTGCCCACTTGGAATGGCCGGACATTGCTAACCCTCCTAAAAAACCTATAAATAATTAACGTAATCAAACGTAAAAACTGAGTAAATCCATGAAATAGTATCACATATCCATGTCCGGTGCAAGTATGGAGGCTCAGCGGCTGCTGTGTTGCTCCCTGACTATCGCCTCTGCAAGCCTTGTTCCGCTGCGAAGGGTCAGCTCGCCGCGCCGCTCTTGCCAGCGAACGCAAGCGTCGGAAACGGCGGAATAATCGACTATGGTGCCGCTGCGCCTTATCTCGTCCCTAACGTGGCGCTCGAAGTCTTCGGGCTTTAGCATGTCAAACCCGATTTCCAGACCGAACACGGAGGAGTCGGGCGGGGAACTGGTCGAAGTGGCGTAAATGAGGGAGTTACCCGAATGGAGTTGGGCTTTGACCGCGGATTTGAGCCTTCTGTATTCTCGCTCAGAAAGGGAAAGGTCGTCAAAAAAGGCGATGAAACGGAAGGGTTGCTCCTCCAGCATTCGAAGCGTCAACATGCTCGAAGCGAAGTCCCTGCGCGCCATGAACACCAGCCTTATTTCGGGCAGCTCTTTGGCGAGGGCGAGCACCAAGCTGGACTTGCCCATGCCGCCCGGACCGTAAAGCAAGGCGTGTTCGCCCTTGCCTGTGTGTAAAAAGCGGAGGGTGTTGGCATAGAGCCTCTCCTTTTGACCGTTGCTGACGGTGATTTCATCCCAAATTGGCGGGTCGTCGAGCTCCATGCCAACAAAACCTTCGTCCGTATCCGCAAACGCGCGGTAGCGAAGGAACTCGCCGCTGCCGTACTGCTTGTGGAATTCATAGAGCGGGTTCACCAAACGCCCCCAGTCCTCCTCGGCGAGAAAGCGCCGGTAAATCACCGCAAGTCCGTCGTCCGCAACGTATGTTACGCGCTCGCCGGGGTCGCTGTATTCCCAGCGCACCCAGCCCGAGAGCTCCAGCTTGTCCGGCAGGCGCGCAGCGGCGGCGGGTTCGGGAACCCGCGCGCGGAGCTTGTCCTTCGGGAATATGCCACCACCCCAGGCGGAAGTAGCCATGCGCGAGATGTTTTCTTCGCCTCCAAAACGCTGGCTTTGAGCGGGGCGGGCAACTTGCGCTTCGCCCTTGCTCGTGCCCCCAATCCATTCCATGAGGGTGGTGCATTCGAGGGCAAACAGCTCTTGCAGTATCTTGAGGTCCTTTTCCATGGCGAGGAGCACCGGCGGGTCGGAATGACTCGCGGCGGCCATAAGCGAAAAGCGGTTGGAGGATTCGAGTATCTCCGAAAAGAGGAAGTCCTTGAATATATCCCCGGTGACCCTTCGCGTCGGCTGGTCTAAAAGCGCGGCGGTCATGGAATGGTATCTCGCCGCGGCTGAGGTCGCGTCTCCCGCGGCGACAAAGTCGCAAAGCTCGACGAGCCTTGCGGCGGGCTCCGTCCTAAGCAGGGTTCGCAGCACCGTCAGCCTGTTCAGCAGGAAGGTAGTCCGGCGGGCGCTCTCGGCAGGGGATATCTTCGTTTCGTTCATAGTAACCTCCGTCAGTTGCAGAACATCATTTCACCGTAGCTGGGCAGCGGCCAGTATTCCTTGTCTACCATTATTTCGAGTTCGTCGGC
>CALNBC010000139.1 GCA_937874755.1 uncultured Clostridia bacterium | reverse complement strand
AGGCGTCCCTCCAATGTCTGATTAGCGGATCCGTCCCCGCTATAACAATCTCGATAACGTCAAATCTGCAAAACCCGGCGTATCCCGTTTCAGCCAGCCACTTTTCGGCGGCGACGCGCAACTTTGCGCGCTTTCTTTCACCGACGGATTCTATCGGCGCGGCAAAGCTCTCGCTGCGCCTGGTCTTGACCTCGATAAAGACTACGAATTGCCCGTCCTTAGCGATGATGTCTATCTCGCCGCCGCTTTTTCTGTAATTCCTGGCAAGCAATTCGCACCCGCTTCGCTCCAAAAAATCTGCGGCTAGGGTTTCCCCGAGGTCGCCCAAGAGCTTTTTACCCTGTTTCATATCCATTTTTTGATGAAGCTCCTGCGGTGTATCGGGCAGGGACCGAAGCGTTTTATAGCCTCTATGTGCTCGGCGGTGCCGTAACCCTTGTTTCGCGCAAAACCATACTCGGGATACTCGTCATCGTACTGTATCATCATTTTATCCCTGATTACTTTCGCGACTATCGAAGCCGCCGCGACAAGATAACTCAAGGCGTCGCCGTGCACAAGAGGGATTTGCTCTGCGCATATGTCTAAGTCCTTGATTGCGTCCACAATAAGCACAGTAGGCTTGTCCGCCATATTATCGAAAGCTTGCTTGCAGGCGAGCTTTGTTGCCTGTAGTATGTTTATTTCGTCTATTACTGTCCAATCGATGACCCCCACCCCGAATGCTCCCGTAGCGGTTATCTGGGAACATATTTTCTCCCGCTTTTTTTCCAAGAGCTTTTTCGAGTCGTTTACCCCTTCGATGAGGGGTTCCTCCGGCAATACAACACAGGCGACAACGACGGGTCCCGCCAAAGGACCGCGACCAACCTCGTCCATACCACCTACTGTTTTGCCCGCTTGCCAAAAACCTCGCTCGTACGTGGTAAGCTCTCGAAGTCGCGCAGCTTCCCGCTCAGTCATCCGTCGTTTCCCGGTTTGGGCGCTCAAGGGTCACCTTCGCGATTTTCCCTGAGCGGAAATCGTCCAGAACGGCGTTGGCGCCCCGCTCTGTGTCGTACTTTCCGCCTTGCAGTATAAAACCGCGGCTCTTGCATATGCCAAGAAGCAGAGCTTCGCCTTCAGCTTCGATGTCCAACTTTTTATAGCGAGCAGAAAGCTCGGCGGGACAAATTCGTCTAAGTTCCTCTATAAGGTTGACGGCGAGCTTTTCGCGGTCTATTATCTCGTCCTTTATGGAGCCAATATACGCGAGATGGAGGGCGGTAGCATTGTCGTCAAACTTGGGCCAGAGCATGCCGGGCGTGTCCATAAGTTCTAGGTATGAGTTTATCTTTACCCACTGCTTGCCCCGGGTAACCCCGGGCTTATCTCCCGTTTGCGCGGTCGCAGTGCCCGCAAGCTTGTTGATGAGCGTGGATTTGCCCACGTTTGGAATACCTGTTACCATTACGCGTACTGTTTTATTGATGCCCTTTTGGCGGTATTTTTCCACAGTCGGCTTTGCGGCGCTCTCTAAAAGTGCTATCGCCTTTTTCTTGCCGCCCGATTCAGTAGCGGTGACGGTCAAGGCGTTGATTCCATGTTCCCTGTACCACTGTATCCATTCGGCGGTCACTGCGGGGTTTGCAAGGTCACACTTGTTTAGTATAAGTGCCCGGGCTTTGCCCTCAAAGAGGTCGTCAAAGTCCGGGTTGCGGGTAGCTCGCGGCGCTCGAGCATCCGCCAGTTCCACGATTACATCTATCAGTTTTAGGTTTTCCGCCATCATGCGGCGCGCGCGGGTCATATGCCCAGGGTACCATTGTATTTGCATTCGAGTTCCTTCTTAAAAAAACCGTTTTATACCATCTTAAAAACCATTTTATACCATTATAGCAAAATTCTAGACCTCGTTACAATGAAAGCGTTAACCCTGCCTCAAACTCTGCTTTAGTATAGTGGAAAACGCAGCATTATGCACTAGATATGCGAAGCTTCATAATTAGCCTATTATTTTGTGATTCAATTAGCATTATACCACGGTTTCAACTGCGCTAAAAGCTGCCCTGCTGAATGGTCAAAATCAAAGTAAAAAGGGCTTGGCGTCCACTCAATAAAGCGACAAGCCCTATTCAAAACTCTTATCTTTTTGACAATAGCTCATCAGGAGCCGTAAATGTATTTGCCTCCGTTGACGTGTATCGTCGCGCCTGTAATGTAGCGTGATTCGTCCGATACGAGGAACAAAACGACGTCCGCCATGTCCTCCGGTCGCGCAATCCTGCCCAGGGGTATCGCCTTCTCGTGGGCTTCCCTATCCTTCACCTTGCCGTCTCCCGAGTCGGTAATGGGAGTTTCTGTCAGTCCGGGGCATATCGTGTTTACCCTTATATTGTCCTTCGCCCAAAGTCCTGCCGCATGCTTGGACATTCCGATGGCGGCCGCCTTAGAAGCGGTATACGCTATATTCGCAAAGCCGCTGCCGCTGAGTGCCGTAGAGGAGGAAAACTGGACTATCCTGCCACCGCCACTCTTTTTCATGTAGGGATAGACCTCCCTTAGGCAGAAGAAGTAACCATTGGCATTGATGCTCATTATCCTGTTCCAGTCTTCGTCCGAAGTATCCTGCAGGGGCTTGTAGTTTATAGCTGCGGCGCAGTTGATCAGAATGGAGATTTTGCCGTATTCGTCCCACGCTTTTTTCATAGCTGCCGCAACCTGGGTAGAATCAGATTGATCCACCTCGACCGCGATTGCCTCTCCACCGTTTGCCGCAATTTCTGCGACAGTGGCGTCCAGCCCCGCTTTGTTAATGTCAAAACAGGCGACCTTCGCGCCTTCTCGGGCAAACGTGAGGGCTATCTGCTTGCCTATTCCGCTCGCTGCGCCTGTAACTGCAGCAACATCGCCAAGTAAACGCTTACATTCCATTATTGCACCTTTAGTAACCTTTCCAATAATTTTAGAAGTTGTATTCAAGAATTTCATTTAACTTTTTTAGCGAATTGTATATGCATGTACTGCCAAAGTATAAGACAATTGCAGACTGGTTGTCAACATTTCTGCCCTTTTCCGAAAGCCGGAGAATTGAATATTACAAAAGCGGCGCCCCCGGGAAAGACTGGTTTACAGCTTTACCTGGGGCTGCCGCTTTATCTGAATATTGAAACTGCTAAAAAAACATTGCTAGTCCCAGTGCATTCATCACCGCGGAAACTATGGCGTCGGAAGTCAGCGTCGCGCCGGAAACAGCGTCGACATCCGCGCTCTGAGCTTCTACAATAGCCTTAGGAAGAGATGCCAGCGCATCCCCCGCAACCTTCGGATCCTCTTTGTTCGAGACGATCTGAACGTCGGTAATGCTGTATTCGTCTACTGTAACGTCGACTTCTATGGTTCCGCCGTAGCCTTCTCCTTCGCCCCGATATGTTCCCGGAACATAAGTGGGTAGCTTTTCGAAATCTTCTTCATCTGCGTCCTCGACAGGCAATTCGCTGTCCAGCGGCGCGTCCTCCTCGGGTATGAACAATTCCTCTTCATCGGGGGAGGGCGTGATTGTGTCCAGTACTTTATAATCCGTTCCACAAGCGCTTAGCAAGGTTAGCGAAAGTATTGTTATCAGAGCAAGTATCTTTATTTTCATTGTTTTTCTGCCTCATTCGGTTTCATTTCACTAGCATGATAGCATCGAAGAATGTCCATAGAGCAGACAAAATGTAAAGGATTTGTTATATTATCGGATTATTCAGCAAAACCCATACCAGTTTGCTAAAAATGCAATATGAGTGTTTCATACAAACAAGACTTGTTAATAAAAAATGCCCGCAGGATGTCGTGCCAGCGGGCGCTATGCTCAATAACATTCATTCTGTTGGTGAAAAACGGTTATTCGTACCTGCTATCCGGGTCCTTTAGCCAGTCTGTCGAGGGATAGAGACCCTCGGATTCGTCATAAATATCCTCCGGGCGCGGAGGTTTACGGATTTCCAGCTTAGGTCTGAATTCCGCCGGTCTTTCTACCTTCAAAAAAGCGGGGGTTATGGGCAATTCGGCATCTTCCTTCGATTGAGCCTCAGCCTTTTCGTTTTCGGCTTCAGACCGGGTATCCATCAGTATAGGGATTCCCTCTTTGTCTGATTCCGCGACGGCGGGTTCTTCCGCTAAAATAGGCGATTCGTCGCTTTCCTGTTCGGATTTGCGGGTTGTATCTAGAGCTTCATCAGAACCAGAATAGGAATCGCCAATTTCTGGAGTGAATGGGTTTGTGATTTCTTCTTTTGAATAATCAACGTAGGAGGCAGCGTCCTCGTTTGAATGCGTTTCGGAAATATCAGAAGCATTTACCACCTGTGGGGAATCGGCCGGAAAATCATCCGTCTTTTCAGCGGACGCAGGCTCAACGGTGCTTTGCACGGTGCTTGCTGCGGGCTTTGGCGTTTCCGGGGCGGACATACCATTCGAAGCGACGGGGCGAAGGGCGTAGCCCGCTATTCTATCGGAAAGAGGTAGTGCGCTATCCGTTCTTTCCCTGGATTTATCGATGATAAGGGTTGCCTGCTCGGTCGCTTCCTGCACGATTTTATTCGCTTCCTCCCTGGCGGCGGCAATTACCATTCGCGCCTGGAGCTTTGCCTGTTCAAGGAGTTCTCTCGCCTCTGCATCTGCGTTTTCCGTGCGGTTGAACGCCTTGCGAAGATCTGCAACCTGGGATTCCAGCCGCCTTATCTCTGCGGACAGCAGAACAGCGCGCTTTCGCTCGGTGCTCAGCGCATCGTCCCGAAGCTCCAGCGTGTCCGCCACAAGATCCAAAAAAGTATCCACCTCGTCGGCATCGTACCCTCCGCCGACGGACGTGAACACCTTTGAAACTATATCCCTTCTGGTGATGGGCATGTTCCCCTCCGATAAAAGCGTTAATATTTGACATTCCGCCGCATGACAGAAAAGGGCAGGTATCCCCTGCCCTTTTTAGGTTAAGTTCACTGGGGGCGGCTGTTCGTTTCGGACTGCTCTTCCTCACCGTACCCGACAAGCGAGACATTGCTGGGGACGATTACGAATATACCGAAAGACACCTTGCGGATTGTGCCATTGAGCGCGTATACAGCCCCGGCTATGAAATCCACCACCCTCTGGGCGCATTCGCGCTCAAGATCGACCATATTGACAATAACCGGCTTCCTGGCACGGAGGTTGTCTGCGATGTTTTGCGCGTCTTCATACGACATAGGTTGATACACGATCATTTTCATGTTCGTGCCCGATGGTACTGCGGATGGCGCAGGGTTGGTACTGTTCATCGGAACCACCTTTGCTCTCTGGCGCGGCTGTTGCGGCTGTGCCTTTTCGAACTCCGGAAGGTTTAAGTCCGGAGCTGTAGCCGCATCCTCGGTGAAATCATCGTCGAATTCGGACTCTTCGGGATTCTCGAAGAAGTAATCCTTCATCTTTCCGAAAATGCTCATTGGAAACCTCCCGCATATACAAAGATAAGTAAGATAAGTGCGTATAATTATCTTTATTTATCATAATGCAGTCACAGTTTCCAGTCAAGGAAAAAGACAAAATTAACACTTAATTTACAGTCTTTTTCCGAATAGCGCGATCCCCACCCTTATAAATGTGGCGCCTTCGATTATTCCTTCGCAATAATCGGCGGACATACCCATGGAAAGTTCTGACATGTTGGTGCAAAGCTCGCTGTTACAGTTATGAAGCAGCTTCCTTAAGCTTGCAAAATACCCCCGCGCTTCGATGCTAGTGCAAACGGGCGGAACAGTCATAAGTCCCAGCGGCGCGATATTGTTCATTTCGAGCATAGCACCGGCGAGTTCAACAAGACCTTCGGGTAAAACGCCGCCTTTTTGTACCTCCCGCCCTATGTTGACCTGGATTAGAACGGGGCAGACTATGCCGGCTGCCTTAGCGCAACGGTTTATTTCCTTCGCGAGGGACAGCCTGTCAACCGAATGGATGAGATCCACCTTTCCTACTACTTTTTTTACCTTGTTGGTCTGGAGCTGCCCTATAAGGTGCTTCTCCGCATTGCCGTATGAATCGTATTTTTCCAGCAGCTCCTGCACGCGGTTTTCGCCAATCCTGCCCACCCCAAGGGAGATTGCTTCCCTAATCGTAGCCTCGCCAACAGTTTTTGTGACCGCAATGAGCTTAACTTCCTCGGGGTTTCTTCCAGAGCGCAAAGCCGCCTCGGCTATATTCTCCCGCAATTGCATAAGATTGTCTTCAATAGTCATTTCCCGCCTCAGTTTGCCGT
>CALNBC010000138.1 GCA_937874755.1 uncultured Clostridia bacterium | reverse complement strand
GTCAACCATCTTTCCGGAGGAAATCAGCAGAAGTGACGCCGTCTAGCTGCTGCCTTGTGTACTCGCGAAAAGGTCCGCCCGACGCCGTAAGTATAAGGCGGCTTATCTCGCTCCTGGAGGATAGCCCCTGTATGCACTGAAAGAGAGCGGAATGCTCGCTGTCCACCGGGAAAAGGCGCTCGCGGTTTTCGTCCAGCTCGGCTTTGAGCAGTTCGCCTCCGCATACTATCGATTCCTTGTTGGCGAGGGCGACGCGTTTTTTTGCCTTGAGCGCGGCGCGAAGGGGGAATATCGCCTTCATGCCTGTCAGCGCTATAACCACTGTGTCCACCGAGTCGAGCATCGAGGCGGTTACGTTTGCCTCGTCGCCGTCCCTGGCGATGAGCGCGCTGTACTGAGGGGAGTACTTCGCGGTGATTTCATTAAGGGCTTTTTCGTCGCTGCCGGCGGTGATTGCTCTTACGCGAAAAAGCTCGGGGTGAGCGTCCACAACGGAGAGCGTCTGGCGTCCTATCGAGCCTGTGCAGCCCAGTATCGCCAGATTTTTTATGTCAGACATATTGTATGTGTTTCTCCTGTTAATTATATTGGCCATATGTGCCCTGCCAGAACATAAACGTAGTAAACGACAGGCAGGGCGAAGAGCAGGCTGTCGAACCTATCAAGAATACCGCCATGCCCCGGGAATATGTTGCCAAAATCCTTTACTCCCATCTCGCGCTTGATGGAGGACGCAGCGAGGTCGCCTATCTGCCCGAATATGGAGCAGACGAGCGCCATCGCAAGCGACACCCATAGAGGGAGTTCTACCCGCAACCAGGATTGGAATACGAACAGCAAGACCCCTGCGGCAATTCCGCCCAATATGCCGCCCGCGGCTCCCTCGATAGATTTTTTGGGGCTTATCGCAGGACAAAGCTTGTGTTTGCCAAACGCTACCCCAACAAAATATGCCATCATGTCCGTAACGCAGACCACTACGAGCACAAAAAGCAACATCGCCTTTCCGTGCGGTTCACCCAGCGAAACGGTCAGCGCCATCACTCCGAAAAGTGGCAAGGGGTATACGAGCGGGAGCACAGACCAAAAGAAATCCTGTGTGGTCACTTTTTTGGAGAATATCCTTGCCACAAAGGCAAGTGATATTATCAGCACAAACGCTGCAAAAAGCGCCGCAGCACCGAAGTACCACGCGGCGGGCACGAGCACAGCGGCGCACAGATAGCCCGGCCATGCCATAGGTGTATGACCCTTGGCGCGCATCGCGATTATCATCTCGTATTGGGCGATCATCGCGAACACGAATACGGCGAAGAGCTGCACCGAAGTGTTACCCAAAACAAACACCGCGACATATAAAAGCGCGATGCCTATACCGGATAGCACCCGTGTCTTCAAGCTTGCCCCTCCTCTTAGTTCGCAGAAGCCGACTAGAGCCCTCCAAAGCGCCTGTCGCGTTTTTGGTATTCGGCAAGCGTGCGCAAATAGCAGCGCTCGTCGAAGTCTGGCCAGTAAGTGTTGGTGAAAATCAGCTCGGAATAGGCGGTTTCGTAGGGCAAAAAGTTCGAAAGCCTATATTCGCCGCTCGTCCTTATCACGACATCCGGGTCGGGCAACGAATTTATGTTCAGCGTCTGCGCAAACAATGTTTCGTCGATTGCATTCGGGTCGAGCTTGCCCTCTCCGACCAACACCGCGAGCTTTTTCGCGGCTTGCGCTATGGATTGCCTCCCGCCGTAGTTGAAGGCGAGATTGAGCACGGTCTTGCTGTTCATTTCGGTACTGTTGCCCGCTTTTTCCATCGCGGCAACTACGGCGTCGCTTAACCCTTTCATGGAGCCCAAAAAGGTAATGCGTACACCGTTTTTAACAAGCCCTTCAAGCTCCTTGCCCAAGTATTCGACGAGCAGCTTCATAAGCCCGCCGACCTCGTCAATGGGGCGGCTCCAGTTTTCAGCAGAAAAAGCGTATACCGTGAGCACGGGAATGCCGAGGTCGCTGGTGGCGGCCACAATGTCATGCAGCCGCTCGACCCCGGCTCTGTGACCCATCATTCGGGGCAGTGAGCGCGCCTTTGCCCAGCGTCCGTTGCCGTCCATTATTATTGCGACGTGTTTGGGCAGCGCGTCAAGATCCACCAGGCTGCCCGCTTCGGGTATCTTTTCAAAAAGGTTCAAATGGCGTAATTCTCCTTTTGGGGAAGGGATTCGAAATCACCCTTATTCGGCGGAATCGAGGGGTTTCGTTCGCACTTGGGCGGCTATTAGCAGCACTTCGTCTCCAGCTTGGCGGACTTGCAGCACGCGACTTCCGTCCGGGTCGATTGTTCCCTTCTTGCTGCTCGTGTACACTACTTTGCAAACAGCGCCCGCTATTTGCAGGCGCTTGAGAGCTTCGTCAGTTTCAAACCCAAGCACGCTTGGCAGAGAAAGGTCACCCATCAGACCTCCATAATTTCCTTTTCCTTGGCTGCAGCTGTTGTGTCGATATCCTTAATGAAATCGTCTGTTAGCTTTTGAATCTCGTTTTCGAGCTGCTTGCGGTCGTCTTCGGTGATTTCGGAGCTCTTTTCTTGTTTTTTGATTTGGTCGTTTGCATCCCTGCGGATGGAGCGGACGGCAATCTTGCTTTCTTCCGCTTTTTTCTTGACGGTCTTGCACAGCTCCCTACGGCGCTCCTCGGTCAATTCGGGGAACACGAGGCGAATAACCTTGCCGTCATTCGTGGGGTTTATGCCCAAGTCGGACTTTTGGATTGCCTTCTCGACCTCTTTTATTGCCTTTACGTCCCAAACGCTGATTTGCAGAATGCGCGGTTCGGGGGAGGCGATGTTGCCCAACTGCTGAATGGGTGTGGGGGTTCCGTAATAATCGACCAGAATGCGGTCAAGCACTCGCGGGTTTGCGCGCCCGGCGCGAAGCGAGGCAAGCTCGTCGCGCAGGACGTTCATGGTTTTGCCCATTTTTTCTTTTGTTGAATTTACTACCTCGTTCGTCATTGGATTACCTCCTGAGTGTCAATCATTACTCACCATTTTAATGCAGAAACCGCAGGATTACAAGTGCTCTGGTGGAAGCAACTGTCAGTCTCGGATAAAAGTCCCGCGGCAGCGACCGTCTATGGCGTCTATTAGATTCCTGGGTTCGGAGAGTTCGAACACGAATACGGGCAGCCCCCCGCCGGGTTTATCGCGGCAGAGTATGACCGAAGCCTGATCCAGCGCTTCCAGCCGCTTTAGAATTACTTCGTCGTATGTTATTGTATCATAACGCTTGGCGTTTTTGAACTTTCTGGGGTCTTTGTCGTACACGCCGTCCACGGCTTTTC
>CALNBC010000137.1 GCA_937874755.1 uncultured Clostridia bacterium | reverse complement strand
TTTTCAAAGCCCATGATGCGGCCGAGGGAGCCGTTGCGGAGCGCTTCGGTCGTGCCGGACTTGTCGGCTTCGACAAAGGTGTCCAGCTCAAGGAACTTTGCTTCCGCTTCGGGGTCCCAGAGAGCATAACGCGGGGCGACAGGGGCTTTCTGAACGTTGAGCAGCTTCCTTGCGGTGGTCAGATCGGACAGCGCGGACGGCGTGGTAGCGGCAGTACCGCCGGTGTAAATGATGTCCTTGTACACGCCTAGACCGTCGCTGTTGATTTTCTGCGCCAGCGCGACGGCAGCAGGCTCGAGGAACAACCGGTTCAAGTCATCGACATTGGTTGCCCGCTGAATCGCACCAAACTCAACGTCCACAGTTGCGAGCTTGTCGAGCGTGACCTCTACTGACTGCTCTTTGACATCCTGGGCTGTAACGCCATCAGCCTCGACGAAATCTTTTGCTTCGAGGATGACAGGCTTCTTGACCTGGATCGTCGCACCCTGGCCAGTGACAAAGTCATTCGAATAGTCCTTGTGCACCAGGTTCGGAAACACAAGGTTCTCGATGAGGCGCGGTAGAAGCTGTCGTGCGATATTTTTGATTGTGATAAATGTGTTTGTTGCCATTTCTCATTACTCCTTTTTCTTAATTGTGGCAGCATAATACTCCTCGTCTGTCATCTTATTGTAGTCGGGAGTTTTGCTGTCCTTGTGAGTGCCTCCGCTGTTTAAACGGAAGCTTGAATTGTTGTCCTTATTTTCATCATCATTTTGCTCATCTTCTTGTTCTTCAAACAGATATGGATCCGACTTTTTGAGCGCTTCAACCTGGTCGTCAAGCCCAAACAGCTTGTCGCCGTCGAGTTTGATTTTCTCCATGTCCAAAGCCGCCTTGACTAGCTTGGGGTTTTTAGCCTTGCCGTCACGCAGGGCTGCATCAAGCGCATGTTCCGTTCGGAGTTTGGCAATTTCATCAGCGCTGGATTTCTCGGCGTCCTCAGCTTTCTTTTTCCATTCGTCAGCGGCTTTTTTAATTCCTTCGACGTCCAGAGCCTTGAAGCCTTCAATGGTTTTGTTCGCCTTTTTCAGCTGATCTTGCGCCTGCTCTGTTGCTTTTTTCTGAGTTTCGGCGTCTGTCTTGTGCTTTTCGATGTCCTTGCCATTTTCGGCCATGATGGAGTCAACCGTTTCTTTTGACAGCTTCACACCGTTGCCAAGGTCAAGGTTTTCCAGGAATTCGCGTTTCATGTTTTTTCCTTCCTCCGCTACGCTTTTTACGGGGTTGCATCCCGCGCGGTCTTGCTTTATTACGGCTGCAAGTCGTCGTATTTGTATAATAAAAGCCCGCACTTATGCGAGCCTGCATTATTGTGTTTATTTGTAACCTTCCACGTTTTCACGGTCATATTGCCGCTTGAGTTTTGTCTGCTTGATAAACTCTATTTGTTCTTCTTGCCAATGTTTAAGGACTGATTCTGCATATAGTGTTTCTGTTTGCAATCCAGCAGCTTTCATAGCGATAGACTCACGTTTGTATTTTCGAATATTGCGTTCAATTTCACGCTGTTTCTGAGTGGCTTCGTACTCGGTGAGCTTTTCACCGTTGTATTTATACTTCGGAGCATTTAACGCATCAAGTTGATTTTGTGTATATGCTGGTTCGGAATCGCCCTCAATAAACGGGAACATGCTATGCCTGCAGTTATATCCACCTAAGCCCGGACCTGTGCCGTAGCCTGTTTTTTCAACCAACGATGGATATTTTGTGCTCTTACCGCTCCGGCTATAAACCTTCCCCTGCCATTCGGAGTGGTTTGCAATACCTTTACCTGTACGAGCTCCAGCGTGAGCAGTAACTTCAACGAGATCTGTTTCCATTTCGTCTGCGAGCTGCTCTTGCATTTTGAGTGCTGTCTGGTTTATCCCTGTGAGGGTTGCTCTTCGGACAGAAACATCGAGGTAATCTGTATGATTGTTTGCATATTTAACCGTTGCAAGTCCCTTGTTGGTAAGTTCTTTAATAGCAGTTTTAATAACCTCATTAGGTGAAAAAGCACCAGAGTTAATCTGCAGCCATGACTTATCGAGCATATTTATATATTGCATTGTCGCATTTTCCGCTGTGGTCTGTGTAAGGTTTTCAAACAGTCCGTTGGTGCTGTCTATACCCTGTTTTAAAATGCCCTGTAAGCTCTCATTCGCACCTAAAGGCAATTCAGTAATTCCAGCTTTGCGATATATAGCCAAATCTGTTTTAACTGCTTTTACACCGGCATCCTTCATCATCTTTTCAATTTCATGCACCCTGATTCCGGAAGCTTCTGATAACTTTTTCAGAATAACCTCATGTACTTCTCTCATTTCAATGAGCTTTTTATATTGCCATTCTGCGGATGGTATAAAATCCATTTGAGATATTCTTTTAGCCATAGCTACAATGATATCATTTTCAACCTCGGAATAAATTTCCACTAGTCTTTTCGGATATTCCTCGAGCTGTTTCGGAGTTAGCATTTTTTATTCCTCCGCTTCATCATCCTCTTCCGAACCAGCTCGAGGAATATCCGAAAAGACT
>CALNBC010000136.1 GCA_937874755.1 uncultured Clostridia bacterium | reverse complement strand
CTATGGAAAAGAGAAAATACGAGTGAAGGTGATTATTATGAAAGCTGTTGTGATTTGCGCCGGCGAGCGTTGCAGCGATGAGCTGCTTTTCGCCCAATGCAAAGAGGCGGATTTGCTTATTTGCGCGGATGCCGGTCTGGACTGGGCAATAGAAAAGGGGCTTAAGCCGGACGTGTTTGTCGCGGACGGCGATTCCACGAGGGTGAACGTACCCGATTACTGCGAGTTCCACCCCCTCCCCGTCATGAAGGACGAGACGGACGGCGAGGTCGCCGCCAAGCTGGCGGTCGAGCGCGGCTGCGGGCAGGTGGTGCTGCTCGGCGGCATGGGCAAGCGGCTGGACCACACCCTGGGCAACATACAAGTGCTGGTGGGGCTCAAGATGATGGGCGCGACCGGCGAGCTTATGGACGACCAGAACATAGTCACAGTCACCTGCACCGGCGGTTATTACCGCGGCAAAAAGGGCGACCTGCTTTCGATAGTCCCTCTCGGGGTGAACGTGAACATCAGGGCAACCTCCGGTCTGTTGTACCCGCTGATTGATTCTGATTTGGTGCTGCATGCCCCCAGGGGGATAAGCAACGAGTTCACAGAAGACGTCGCCGCGGTGGACGTTCGCGACGGCTGGGTCGCGATAATACGCGCGAGGGATTAAGAACGGCTGGACTGCATAGCAAAACCGCACCGAGTATTGGGGGCGGTTTTGCGCTTTTTTAGTTCACTCCGGTCACCCGCTGGGCAGACCCAACGATTAGATAGTGCTCAGTAAACGCCGCTTACTTCATGCCGTAGGTGGCGTTGATGGTCGCGGTGACTGTGACTGTGCCGCTGTTGATGGTGCTGCCTATTGAAGCGCCCTCGACCTTTACGGCTTCGTCTGCAACGGCATCCTCGGCGTAGTAGACGTAGGGGTTGTAGTTCGCGCCGTCGGAGGAGATGGAAACCGCTTTGC
This sequence comes from uncultured Clostridia bacterium, assembly GCA_937874755.1. Classification (GTDB taxonomy): domain Bacteria; phylum Bacillota; class Clostridia; order Christensenellales; family CALWSW01; genus CALNBC01. Next base: position 598 of record CALNBC010000136.1, on the reverse strand, counting down.
CGAGGGTCATCTCGCTGGCGGCGGCGATGGCGGAAGCGCGCCTCTTTGCCTTCTTGGTCGCCTGGGTGAGGGCTTGAATGTAGTAATCCTCTTCATCCTCGACGCCAAAGGATACGTTGTTGAACTGGTTTGCACCTGCGTTCATGGCGGCGTCGACAATGTCGCCCACCTTGTCTAAATCGCGGACTGTGACGGAAACAGTATTGTCGACCGTATAGCCGGTGAGCTTGCGGTTGCCGTTATTATCCCAGGAGTAGTTGGTATACATCGAGAGGTTGCTGGTCTGGATGTCCTTCTCGTCTACCCCTGCCTTCTTCAGCGCGGCAAGCACCTTGGTCATGAGCTCGGTGTTTTCCTGCTTGGCGGTCTTTGATGATTTGTTCTCTGTGCGAACACCCAGGGAAACATAGGCGATGTCCGGTTCGACGGTTATCTTAGCGGTCGCGCTGACGGTTACGGTGGGCGCCTCGATTGCGGTAGCCGCAAATGCGGTCGTCGCCAGGGCAACTACCAGCAAAGCTGAAAGTACAATAGTGATGATGCGTTTCATTTTTTGCCTCCGTTATTCTTGCTTATTTTGTGCGTCGTCCTCCGGCTC
>CALNBC010000135.1 GCA_937874755.1 uncultured Clostridia bacterium | reverse complement strand
CGTTATGCCGCTCCACAAATTTAATGGAAGAAACAAACATCCCAGCAGAACCGCAGCAGGGATCGTACACAACACCTTCATATGGCTCGATGAGTTCGGCAATGAGTTGAACGATGCTCGAAGGAGTATAGTATTCGCCTTTTTCGTTGCTCGTGCCGGAGTCAATGGCAAAGACCTGCAGGAAATATTCATACACCCGTCCGATTAAATCACGGTCATGAAAACGCTTCTCATCGATTTTATTGACCTCGTCGATAAGCATTTTTACTTGTTCGGGACGTGTGCCGAGAGTGGCGTAGAAGTTTTGCGGCAGAGTGCCTTTCAAAGGCGGGTTTCCGTCTTCTATATCTTTCATCGCTTTGTCGATGATAACAGCAATGTCGTCTGCGCTTGCGTTCGTTACGATGTGATTCCAACGAGAAGTCTCGTTCAAGTAAAACACATTTTCGGATAGATAAAAGGACTTCTTCTCCAAAAAAGCCGGAACATCGCCGTATTGTTCGGTTATTTCCTTACGGCGCTTATCGAACTTATCACCCGCAAATTTTAAGAACACCAAGCCCATAACGGCATCGCGGTTCTTGTCATTGCCGCCAACCGTCCCGCGTAGGGCGTTGCGGCAATTCCACATTATAGATTCGAGCGATTGCTCGGTCGTTGTTGCTTTCTTAGCCATATTATTTAACTTCCTAGATTCTTGTATTTTATTCTGAAATCTTTCCTTCGCGTACCCATTCATCGACCTCGGAAAGTTTAAATTTGTACTGCTTTCCGGCACGGCTGAAAGGAATAGTACCTTTGCGTATCCATGCACGAATTGTATCGGGGCTCACACTCAAATGCGTTGCTACATCTTCAAGGTTTACCCATTTTTCAGGAACTGTATTGTCGACTTCGTTGCTCATTGGAATCCTCCATTCATACTTGCTTAGGAAATAGTGTTCATGGTTAGTATTCATAACTGTTAAAGATAAATGCCCACACTCATCAAGGCTCTCCTCAAATCCATCTGTTTAATTAACCATGCTGTTTCGTCTAAAACATCCCTGCCGTCATTGGTGTTGATCCCAAGCCTGACCGCATTTTCATTTAGCTGGCTTTGCAATAAAGGCTGGACTGATAGTTTTTGAAAAAACACTTTATAGCACTTTCCTTGCTCATGAAAGTTCGTGACAAGACCGTAAAAAAACTGTTGGCTTGCGTTTGCACATCGTCTGTAGCCCTTATTTGTATCCATAAACAAAGAAGGGAATGTCAATATATCAGCTTTTGCCGCATCGCTTAACTTTATGAAATGCTGCGCCCGCTCTCTCGGTACAAGAAACGAGCCGGTTTGCCCCGCAAAAGCCTCATCCTTAATAATAAATAGATTGCAGTAATCTGTGCTCAGTTGAATTTGTTGCTGACCGTTTACTCCATTTACAAATATGGCGGTGCTATTAACTGCGCTGACACTGCCAAAGAACTGGTTGCCGTTCGGAGCGTTGTAGGCGGTCTGCGCCACAACAGTTTGCTCGTTACGTGCTTGCAAAAGGGCTTTATTAATGACCACC
>CALNBC010000134.1 GCA_937874755.1 uncultured Clostridia bacterium | reverse complement strand
TGGGGCTTGCTGGGGCGGGGGTCATCGATCTTTCGAAGACTATCTCGGGCGCAGCGAACGTGTTGAGGTCGTGGTTTGGATTTGTGGCGTGAGCTGGGTTAGGGTGGCGATTTGGGCAAATCGCTGTACATAGCGAAAACGGTCGGGGAGTAATCCCGACCGTTTTTTACATGCTACAAATCATGCAATGTCAGCGCGCATAATCACACATTAATCGTTATACCCTTCGAGCTGTATTGCGTCTTTATAACGCTTCACTTCACTCGCCGCGCCTGCACAACAAAGCGCGCGTCTTCGAATTCGTAGGTACAGGTAACGAGGGTGAGTATCTGGTCGTCGGTTTTTAACTCCACGTTGGTGGAGAATTTCGAAAGAGACTGAAGGTCGGTCATGTATTCGAGGAAGTGGTCGTCGTCCTTAAAGTACATGCGGATGAAATAAATGTCCTCCGTGGCGATGTATGCAGCGTAAACTTCGTATTCGCGCTTTTCACTACCCGCCCAAAGGGTTATGGTGCGGTTGTTTTCAAAAAAATCTCTGTGCTTGTAGCTGTTCAGGTCGTGGAACATGGTTCCCGCCTTCATGTTGTGCCCGTAGACTATGAGATGCCTGCCCGAAAGGGAGGCGTCCGTCCTGTAGTCGAAGAATATCGCTCCGGACTTGCTCTCCTCACCGGTAAGGGTGGTGTGCAGGTATTTCTCGTTGTCCGAAGTCAGAGCGACGGCGTAGTCCATCTTGGTGTTGGGAACGGTTATCCACGCCAATACCTCGGGGTTGCTTTCGTGTATGGAAATGTATTCCTCTTTGTGGGGCATAGCCACAAGGACATCTTCGTCGAATTCGAGTTCGGCGGGGGCATCTTCCCCGGGGGAGGCGGAGGGTGCCTGTTCATCGATGGGACTGGGAGCAGGATTGTCGTTGGGGTTCTGCTGTTCTTGAGTGATGGGTGTAGGGGAGGGGCTGATCGAGCCGCTCGGGGTTTCGCCCGAATTGGCGGTGCAGCCTGCTAAAAGTACGAGCGCCAAAGCTATGGCGGCGAGCCTTCGTTTCATTGGTGATAACTCCAAGGTTAAAATTAGTTGCTGCGTATAGACGCAAATCAACTATAATGGAATAGTCGCCCATTTTGCAATATTGCGTCAAGCAATAAATGTTAACAAACTTAAAACATGCGGACAGCTCCAGAGCGAATGAGTGCGTTGCTGGTGGCGTCGGAGTATAGGTCGCTAATGGTAAATAGTACCATGCCTTCCTTGGCGACGGTCAACAGCGTGTAGTACGCGGCCAGGCGGGGGTTATCGTCGGTACCGTCGTACCTTGCTCGACCGCTCTCGGTATCGAATCTGGCTTTGGGACGGTGGTAAGCCTTCATGTCGTAATTCTTGCCAAGATCCGAAGGGAATACCACTCCCGAGGTTTTGGGCTTCCACTTGCCCACCCAGCGCATATCGTCGCCCCAGCCGAGTATGGCAAAGTCAAGCTGCCTGCCGCCGAAGGTGGTTTCGAAGGCGGCGCGCTTGAAGCTGCGGCTACCGTCAACCGCCATGGGGTCAAACCAACGCTCTTCCCAGCCTTCGTCCTCGAGCTGCGGGAGGCGTTTTGCGCGAGTGCGGCTCTGCTTGCCGCCGTAGATGAACATGTTCTCCGCTTCGGACGAGGTGATGAAGCCGTAAAGGGCGCTTGTGCCAGCGTATCTGACATTGCAGTACTCCTTGGCGGCGGAGTATTCGTGTGTGATATACAGGCGATAACCCAGTTTGTGGAGCTTTTCCATCTCGTCATTCGCGTCGTTCACCCAGCCGTCCAGCGTAAAGCGCGACCAGCGCTCCAGTCCCGCCTCGATTCTGTCCGCCAGTATGACGTTGCTGTCCCTTGGGTCGACGGCGAGCCAGGAGGCAGAGGAAGCGCTTTGCCCGTCGATTTTTAGCGAGCGAAGGTAGTCCGCGAGCTTTTTCAGGGGCAACACTTGGCAGATGTGCACCGCGTAGGGCTTTAGCTTGTCGTTTCCCGTAACAATCAGCGCACAGTGCACGCGCTTGCCGTCGCTTGGCTTGTGGAACAGCGAGATGCGGCGGGCGTAGGAAGCGAGCCTGTCGCACTTGGCGCAGGTCGCTGCCTGGGACTGCTTCTCGCATATGTCGAAGAGCACAACTCTATCCCCCGAGAGTAGCACCAAAGGCAGGCTTTCGCCGCCGATGTCCACCCCGAAAAGGAGTGAGGAGTTTTCGGGTAGCGAAACGGAAGAAAGCGCTTCAAAGAGGGCGCCCTCGTGCCCTACAAAGGGCGAACCGCCCTTGACCAGCTCGGAATGAAGCCTGCCGTCCTCTGTAAAAAATGTGTTTAACACCCTGATTGCCTGCATTTTTCCTCCATAGGCGCTACCGTAGCCGCATAAAAATCTTATCCGCTATTATATCACAGCCGCTTGACGGATAACAGGTGCAGAGCATACAATTCGAATAATACGGTTTTAATTCAACGCAAAGGGGAGTTTAGAAAATGCCAGTCAGAATACCCAACGCTCTTCCCGCCGCCGCCACCCTCACGGGAGAGAACATATTCGTCATGACCGAAACTAGGGCGAACACCCAGGACATTCGTCCGCTTCGCATCGCGATAGTAAACCTTATGCCCACAAAGGAAGCGACAGAGACCCAGCTCCTTAGGCTCATAGGCAACACGCCGCTGCAAGTGGAGCCCGTTTTCATACGCACCGCCTCCTATACCCCCACCCACACCTCCGCAGAGTACTTAGAGGCTTTCTACCGCACCTTCGACGAGGTGAAACACGAGAAGTTCGACGGTTGCATCATCACGGGCGCGCCCGTAGAGATGATGGAGTTCGAAGAAGTCGCCTATTGGGACGAGTTGGTCGATGTGATGAACTGGGTGGACGAAAACGTCTACTCCACGCTCTTCATCTGCTGGGGTGCCCAGGCCGCGCTTTACCACTACTACGACATTCCCAAATATCCCCTGCCGGAGAAGATGTTCGGCGTGTTCCGCCACAAGGTGCTCGTTTCGAATTTGCCGCTAATGCGCGGATTCGACGATTACTTCTATGCGCCACACAGCCGCCATACCGAAGTTCGGCGGGAGGACATAGAAAAGCACCCCGGTCTCGTCATACTGGCGGAATCCGAAGAGGCGGGCGTATTGCTCATAGCGTCGCCCGATTGCAGGCAGGTTTACATCACAGGGCACGGCGAATACGACGCAGACACCCTCGAAAAGGAATACCTCAGGGACAAGAAAGCGGGCAAGCCCATCCAACCTCCTGTCAACTACTACCCGGGAGGGGACACCACCCAGCCACCGGTGGTTTCTTGGCGCTCCCACGCCAACCTGCTTTACGGCAACTGGCTCAACTACTGCGTCTACCAGGAGACACCCTACGACATCAGCAAGATTCAAAAGCGCTGAGGCTGCAACAATTTCGCGCCCTGCTTCGTCTAACTGACAGGGCATACCCCTTTATGGCAAGGCGGGGTTCTCGCGAAGCGCAGCTACACGGGATTCAATAAAGCAAGGTCATCGAACGGCGGGAGCGAATAGCCCGCCGTTCGACTTTGTCCGTTGCCAAATATTCCCATTGCCCCGTTAAATAGGAGGGATAATATGAGAGCAAGAATAGCACAAGATGCAAGACTGACCGCCGTATTGCTGGTGTTGTGTCTTCTCGCGCTGGCGGGTTGCACCGCGCAACCTATCGAGTGGGAACATCCAACTCCTACGATATCCGATGCGCCCCAAGCCACTCCAGTGGGCGAAGGCGATGCGCCCGAACTCGAGGAGCTACCTCTCCCCGAGGGGTACGCACAGCTTGTTGCGCCTCCCGCAAGCGGCGCAACCGGGCGGGATATTGCGCACATCGAATACGAGGACATGGCGACGGAGCACAACCCCGCATTTGACTTCGACGCCCTGCCGGACAGATTGTGGCGACAGGGCGGATACGAGGAAGTGCAGTTGGGGGAGGGTAACTACTTCACCTTTGAAATTGAGGGCGGTCAGGAGCAGACCTTCTATTGGGATTTCCGCCACGCCTACTACGAGAGCGGCTATTCTATCGAGCTGGAGCTTACTCTGCCAGCGGAGAAGCTCAAAACGCGCACAGAATCGTACCTCACAGAGATTCTGGGCACAGTTGAGTATTTGAGCCACCCGCAGGAGATGGACGACTCGTACTATCTGCGAAACAACATCGCGCCCGACGAGAACAACGCCACTTTCATATATGACCAAGTTGCGGACGGCATACCCGTCTTCGAGCATAACCTCAATGCCGTCGCCATGGAGGACGGCGTTATCAGCTTTGCCCTGAATTGGGGCGCGCTCGAGCCCACCGACGCGCCTCTCCCCGATACGCTGCTTTCCGCAGAGCAGGCGGCGTACAGCCTCAACCATGCGCGCAGCCAGTCGGACGAGCTGCTGAAGTACGACGGCATAATCCACGCGCAGCTGGTGTTTTGTCCGCACTTTACCCACCGAACAAACCTCTACCGCCCCGCGTGGAAGTTCGTGCTCACAGACGCGCAGACCTCCGTTGTGGACACCATTTTTGTAGACTTGGCGACGGGGGACGTTTATAGCGACCGCTTCGGCAGGATGGGCTCGGCTTACCCGACTATCGCCTCCAACTCTTTGGAGAAGGCGGTGGAGGGAATAGATTCTACAACAGCCGAAGCCATGCTGACCGAGTACATTCATACCGCCTGGGGCAGCCTGCATACCCTCAAGGTGCCCGAACTGCCACTCTTTGCGCTGGAAACCGTCGAGAATACATTCAACTACCTTTGGACGGAATACAGAATAGAGCTTATCAAGTCAGAGCAATCAGAAGAGCAGGCCCAATCGCCCCCTGTGGTGAGAGTCACCGCTTTTTTGGACGAGGTGAGTGTAGACGGCATACTTGTGCGCGTTCCGTACGAATTTACGGTGCAACTGAATTCAGAAGAGTTTGAAAAGCGCAGCAGTGCTGTGTTCGTGTTCAAGGATGGCAACTGGATGCTAAAAAGCGCAGGGGAAATCTGGAACGGCGAGGAGTACGTCGACGCGCTTTATAAGGTGTGGCGCGATGGACCCATCAGCGAAGCGCAAGACGCGGTGCGCGGCAAAATAGAGGGTATCGACTAGCGCATGACACTAACGTCAATACAAAAAAGGTTTCCTTTGCTTTTTGCATCGGAAGCCTTTTGCTCTTTTTCGGGTGCACTGGGGGTACTAATGTACGAAATAGCAATAAAAAGCGAAAAGGCGCGAAATTTCTGCGTTTTCGCATACGCTTACTTCGCGTACATCCTGCCTACCACCGCGTTTGCCCACCTAAGGGGCAGTATCTTTTTGAGGAAGTACGCGATCTTGGGGAAGGCGCCGCAGGCGGCGATGGGTGGCGGGTTGCGCCTCTTTAGCTGCTTTGCTATGAACCGCGCAGCCATCTTGGGGTCATATCCGCTTTGCTCGTCTCTCTCCATGCGCTCAACGCTCTTTTTGAAACGTTCTGCGTACACCGTATCCCCCGCAGTGCCGTTCGCATACCGCCTGTTCTTGGTGAATTCCGTCTTGGTGTCGCCCAGCTCGACGCAGGTGCAGCGCACCCCGAAGGGGCGGCATTCCATCTCTAGAGCCTGCATGGTAATCTCCAATGCCGCCTTGCTGGCGGAATACAGCGCCTGAAAGGGTATCGGAATCTGAGCGGCGAGGGAGCTGACGCACAATATCCTGCCGCCCGATTCCCGAAGAGCGGGCAGTGCGATGCGCGTCACCGTCAGCGCGCCGAGATAGTTTACGTTGAGCTGTAGCGCCGCTTCCGTTTCGGATGTAAGCTCGACCGCCCCCGCGATGCCCATCCCGGCGTTGTTGACCAGCGCGTCCAGCCTGCCTTGTTCAGAAACGACCTTTTCGATCGCTGCCCGCACCGAGGCCTCGTCCGCAACATCCATATAGACGGGCACAAAGCAAGGATCCTTGGGCGGATTGCTGCGATATGTGCCGTAGACCTTGTGCCCTTCTTCGCAAAGCACCTTGGCGGTCGCCGCCCCTATGCCGCTGCTCGCTCCGGTCAGGAGTATAACCATTTGCAATGTCCTCCGGTTAACTGATTTTTCAATTATAGTACATTGCAGTGGCGATTGCCAAGAAAAGCGCGCCCTTTCTTTGGAGCGCGCTTTTGACATGCCATTCAATTAAATCCGCCTTCAGCGAACGCCTATGCGGGTGCAGGGGGCGTTGCCAGCGATGATGTCCATAAGCTTGTGATTCGCAGAGGCGATGAAAACTGTGGAGCCGTTTCGCACAGGCTCTATGCAGAATTCCAGCTTTGCCTTCGCGCCGCTCGAGCCCTTTCTGCTCGAGCCCACGCAGGATTGCTGGTGAAGGCGTATGCTTTCGACTACTTCGTCCACATTCACGCCGCCGATTTCCGGCACTAGGGTGGACGGGTCGGCAGGGTCTGCGTAGATGCCGTCCGCAGAGGTATAGAGCACGAGGTACCTTGCGCGCACCAGAGTGCATATCACCGCCGCGGTCTCGTCGTTGTCCACACATTCGACGAAGTGCTCGCCGTTGGTGGAGCCGCGAAGGTTCTGCATCTCCAGCCTGCGGTTTTCTTCGAAGGATACGGGGTCGTTGTAGTTTATAATGGGTATCGCATTTTGGGCGGGGCAACGCATTAGAAAACGGCGTATATGCTCGCGCTTTTCGGGGTCGTTGAAGTGGGTGTGCTCCACCAGCAACTGGCGAACGGAGTATTGCGGCGCTATGAACCGCCTGTAATTCTCCATCAGGATTGCCTGACCCTGGGCGGAGTAATCGGTTTTAGTGTCCTCCTCGGAGCCGAGAAGCTCTATGCCGTTGTTCCTTCTCATGTAATCCAGCCTGCCTATCTCGGTGGCACCCGAGCTGATCCAAATTATGCCGGGGCGAAGCTGCTCGCCTATGCGGGAGAACACGTTGTAGTCCAGCGCTCCCTCGTTCTTGCGGATGAGCGCCATGGAGCCAATCTTGCCCACTATTTCAAAGTCGAAATTTGCCATCTCTATCTATTTCTATCTCCTTAGAATGAATACGCTACCATTTTAGCATGTACCCGTCAATCATTCCAGTACCCTTATCCATTTGCCGGTGCGTACCCTGCGCAGACCCAAAAAGGACTTGGTGATGTCGCCCAATACGGTAACCATAAACACGATCCAAACGGGTAGTTCGAATACCAGTCCGCAAAGGAAAGCGAGAGGAACCGATACCAGACATATTCCGGCAAGGTCGACACCGCCCGCATAGGTAGTGTCGCCTCCGGCGCGCAGCGTGCCTATGAGTATCGTGTAATTGAGGGAGTAGATGAACATAGCGGCGCAGTACACTCGTATTACCGAGAGCGCCATGGCGGAAACCTCCGGCGACACATCATAAAGACCCATGAACGAAGGTGCGAGCAACTGCAATATTAGGCTGAATGCCATTACCGACAATGGGGTGGAAATCAGCATACGCCGCGTGTACAACCTGGCGCGGCCTATCCGCCCTTCGCCTATGCAGTTCCCGTTGATAACCCCTGCTGCTGAGCCGAGACCCGCCATCATCACGAAGCCTATGTTGTTGACGGTGGAATAAATCTGCATGGACGCCTGCACGTCGGTTCCCATAATCCCCCAAAGTACGCTGTACATCGTTATGCCCAGCGACCAAAGTGCTTCGTTGAAAAAAACGGGTAGGGAGAGCTTGGCAAACTCCCTAAAGAGCGATTTTGAGAATGAAAAGAGCTTATTGAAGGATGCGGCGATGATATTCTTCGTTTTGACGCTGACAGCAATCAGCACAACGGCATTGACCGCTGACGCGATCTCCGTTGCCAATGCTGCACCCTCTACTCCCATGGCGGGCACCCCCAGCTTGCCGAATATGAATATGTAATTCAGCACGCCGTTGGTGCATACTCCCGCGAGGGTGGAAAGCATGGGCAGCATCGGGTTGCCGCAGGCGCGAAGTATCAAACCGAGGGTTTGGGATACTATTTGGAAAACGTACGACCAGCCCATTATGGCGAGGTATTTCGCAGCGAGTTCGATGACTTTCGGGTCGTTGGAGTAGATGTCCGCCACCTGATGCCCGAATACCATCGCGGCTACCATGAACAAAGACACCAAACCGAAGGAGAGCGTCAGCGCAATTCCCTCGACCTTATGGATGCCGTCGCGGTCATTCTTGCCCCAGTACTGGGCGACGAATATGCTCGCGCCGCTGTTTACTCCGAAGCCAAAGACCTGCATTAAAAATGTGAGCTGGTTGCCGACGCCGACGGCGGCGATGGCGGTCTCGCCCAGCTGCCCGACCATTATGTTGTCGAGGAGATACAGCACAGAGGAAAGCCCCTGCTGGAGCATTATCGGCAATGAGAGGGAGAGCCATAGCTTGTAAAATCGACTGTCGCCCCAGCCCGCGAGGGATTTGAGCTTTTGCATATTACCTGGGCACCTTTCGACAAAATTCCCGTTAGTTTTACGCATAAATCAAGGACGGGTGTGTTCCCGCCCTTTGATGAGCATTTTAGCAGTGCAGCGTTTACACCTCGTCCTCGGGTGGAGCACTCTCGTTGAGCTCTACTGGTTCGAGTTCGAAAACCTGAAGGCTGTATTTCTCGCTGCCGTTCTGAGTAACTATGACGCTGCGGCAATCCCTTTTGAGGATGTACCCTGTGTGCTCTCCGACGCTTACCTTGAGGAAGTTTTCGGTCGAACCGAGCACGATGAGGTCGGTTCCCTCCCCAAAGATCGCAATTGGGTCGTAGCGGTTGGAGGGGCTATTGTAGAGGTTGCCGTATTCCGAGTGCACCCTCGTTATAGAAAACGAAATTTCTTCGCTGTCCTCGTCCCCATCCAGCAAGGCTTCGATGTCTTCCCCATCGTGGGCGAGGGATTTGGACTGCACTTTGGATTTTAACACGTACCCGCCGGTACCGGAAGCATCTATCCGGTGGAAATACTTGGTGCTTTCGAGTATGACTACCTCGGTTCCCGCTTCGAGGGTGGTGACGGGGTCGTCTACGTTGCTCGGTCGAGCGTATATGTTCGACTTAGCAGACAGCACCTTGACCGTCGTTTCCGGGGAATTGTCGAGAAACAAAATCCTGTCGTTGTCAAGCAAGCCCGTCTCGCCGGTAGAAAGCCTTATCTTGGTCTTGGGGTAGCCGGAAAGAATAATGTCAAAGTGTTCGCCCTTTTCGATGGAAGCTACGAAGTTCCCCCTCGAATCTTGCAGAACAGAACCCCTACGCGCGACGCCCTTGGGCGCAGCAAGTTTGGCAGCTTCGTATTCGTCGGGCTCGGGTTTGTAATCCCTTGCGGATATCTTGGGCTTCAGGCTCTCGATTAGCTCGGGGTTAGCCGCCTTGTTGTTGGTCACCACGACCAGCGTTCCGGGCGGGCAGTTATAGTACATCCAGCGGACTTCCTCCACCAGCATGCGAATGCATCCGTGGGAAGAGGCACGACCCAAGTTGTTGAATGAGGTGCGCGTAAAGTACCCCTCCACAGGCTGGGTGTAAAGTATAGAGTGGAAGTAAATGCCACCGATGACGTTTACCCAGTATTGAGCGTATACGTCGAACTCAGAAAAATAGCCAAAGCGGCGGCGGCGCGCATTGAGCCGCCAGGAACCCGTCGGGGTTTCGGTGTCCTTTGCGCCTATCGTGCAGAGGGACTGGCGGGCGATGCTGCCGTAAGCGTTGCCGCCTTCGCGCTCGTAAATGGTGACTATCTTGTTGGTCAAGTCGACGACGATAGTGTACTTTTGAGGATCCGAATTGGCATAAGTGACGGAATCCGCGCTCCAGGCATAAGCCGTAGTCGGCGCAAAGGGCATTAAAAAAGCTGCACAAAGCAACAGTGCGATAGCGGCGCTCACAATGCGTCGATTCATAGTATAGAATAAACCTCCATGCTAAAACTCTTTTTGATATAATATCATAGTTTCAATTTTATCTAAAGCTGATTTTACCTTTTAAGGATGATTATGACAAGGGAGTACTAACAATGACAAAAACGGCGTTGATAACAGGTGCGACGGGCGGGCTCGGCAGAGAATTCGCAGCGATGTTCGCAAAGCACGGCTTCGACTTAGTTCTGACGGGACGAAACGAGCAAAAACTAGAAAAGGTGAGGGAGTACGTAGAGGGGCTAGGGGCAAAATGCCTTGCGATTTCCGCAGACCTAAGGCTGCAGGCGGAGCAGGAAAGTATCTTCACCCGCACACTGGAAAAGGGAATCGAGGTGGATGTGCTGGTCAACAACGCAGGTTTCGGGGACTTCGGCAGGTTTTCCGAGTTGGACGCGCAAAAGCAGCACGACATGATACAAGTCAACATAGCCGCCCTGGTGCGCCTGACGAGGCTGTTCCTCCCGGGAATGATCAAAAGGGGCGGGGGCAGGATTCTCAACGTAGCATCCATAGCGGCGTACCAGCCAGGACCGCTCATGGCGTGTTACTACGCGAGCAAGGCATTTGTGCTGTCCTTTTCGGAAGCGCTCTCAGTGGAATTGGAGGGCACGGGCGTGACGGTGACCGCTCTATGCCCCGGAACGACGGACACGGGTTTCGAGGAACACGCTTCCCTCGAAGGAAGATCCATGCTGTTTGACTCGCTCAAGCCAGTCCAGGCGGGAACGGTAGCGGAATACGGGTATCGCGCCCTGATGAAGGGCAAGCGGGTCGCAGTGCCCGGCACGCGCAACAAGGTTATGACATTTTTCGGAAAAGTAATGCCGCAGAAACTCACCGCGAAGGCCGCGCTTCGCATTCAGCGAAGGGTTTCAAAGGCAGAGCGCGGCTAAACGCCAGGATTGCGATGCGCTTTGCGGTTATATATAATAAAGTTATTAAACATGCAGCAAATTGGGCTTTTGAAGGGGAGAGCTGGATGGACAAAATTAGGGAATATAATTTAGCCGACATTCCACAGATGATAGAAATATGAAACGCGATTGCATGGAAACCGGCAGGGAGCATGGCTTTGAGCGTCGCAAAGGAGAGAGAATGACAAAACAGGTATTTTTGCCGGGGCGTTATCGGCACTACAAAGGCAATTACTACGAATTGCTCTGCATCGCCAAGCATAGCGAAACCCTGGAAGAGCTGGTCATCTACCGCGCACTGTACGGAAAAGGCGGGGTTTGGGCGAGACCGGCTTCCATGTGGAACGAATTTGTAAAGACCGCAGGCCCAATGGAGCGAAGGTTCACCTACGTCGGCGGCGGAGCCGTACCCTCGGGCATGGAAATTCGGCAGGAGAGTGGGGCGGACTACGGAGCCATCCGCGAGTTGGTAAGGGAGGCTTTTGCCCCGCCTAAAGTAGTAAGGCCTATTTTTATTTTTCTTCCAAAGTTAC
>CALNBC010000133.1 GCA_937874755.1 uncultured Clostridia bacterium | reverse complement strand
TCTCTTTTTGGACGATGTCCGTCGTTCCTCCTACCCCGCGCAAAAACAGCTCCGTATGCTCGAAAACGGGGGTGCGAACCTCTCTGAAACCGAAAACGTCGCACGCGCTTCGCATGACGGATTCTATGTGCCGCCATTTGTAGCTCTCGGCAGGGGTTACATCCTTCGTGCCTTTTGGGGCTGCGGTGATAAGGGACATTATGATTCCTCTTTCGTTCTAAAAGTATAAATAAAGACCTTCCGTCCATTTCAGGGACGGAAGGCCCGTGGTGCCACCCTGTTTGAACGCGAAAAGCCGCGTTCCACTCGTGCCGTTAACGCTGGCAATGCGGCGGCGCCTACTGAAAATTCAGCGTCGCGGCTCCCGGTCGTTCGTTCATCGTTCCTCGCAGGCGGGCTTACAGCCGATGGTCCGCCTCTCTTAATGCGGGTGCTACGATTACTCTCCCCGTTCACAGCCTATATCGAACTATTTGCAGAAAACTATAAGTTATACTTCGCTATTTTAACCGCAAATATGCGTATTGTCAACGGGAAATTGGCTTTGCTCCCTTGCCCTTTGCTCCCTTGCTGCCCTTTGCTCCCAACCCGGACTTTTTGAGAATATCCGATTCGAAGGCGTAATTCGAGCGCTCCTTTTCGCCGTGTGCGCGTTCGGCGAACTCTATTAGCTTGTCAATAAGTTCAGTATACGAGATTCCCAGAGGTTCCCAAAGGTAGAACGCCAGGGAGCCGGGTATGGTGTTTATCTCGTTGGCGTAGAGTTTTTCGTTCTTGGTGTCATAAATGAAGTCGATACGGACGACGCCCTTGCAGTCCAGCATTTTGAATATCTTGACGGTCAGCTCCTGCGTCTGCTTTGTAAGCTCATCGGAAATCGGAGCGGGTATCATCCTGTTCAAAGAAGCCATGCCTTCGCTTGATTGCCCCGACTTAAGGTACTTTGCATCGAACCCGAGCAAATCACCCCAGCTTATGGGCTGTTCACATACGGAAGGGGTAACGTCCCCCTCAAAACCCATGCAGGAGCAGTTTATTTCGATATTGTCGACTATGGCGTGCTCTGCGATTATCCTGTGGTCGTAGGACGAAGCGACTTCTATGGCATACGTCAACTTCTCGCGGTCGTCTGCCCTGTTTATTCCAATCGAACTTCCGAGGTTGGCGGGCTTGATGAACATCGGGTAGCCGATTTCGCCTTCGAGACTTGTGATAACCGCATCCGCGTCATTCTCCCATTCATCCCGACAGAATACGACGCCTTCCACGACGGGCACTCCCGCGCCCTTGAAGGCGCACTTCATGACATATTTGTCCATCCCCGCGGCGGAGCCTACAACCCCCGCGCTGGTATAGGGAATATTAGCGAGCTCCAACAGTCCTTGAATCGTGCCGTCCTCACCGTGCATACCGTGCAGCGCAAGAATGAATACCTCCACAGGTATGCAATCCTGCTTGCCCTTACCGAAAAGACCGCCCACTGCGGGGTAAGTCATCAACCCCTTGGTTCCCGGCACCGGGGGAAGGTAAACGCGGGTTGCGTCCTTGACGTTTTTTTCAAACTCGCGGACGAAGGCGATGTCCTTGAGCTTCTCGCCAGTGTACCACTCGCCGTCCCTCGCGATATAGACGGGGACTACATTATACTTTTCGGTATCGATATTCTCGATGAGCTGGAGCCCGGTGACTATGGAAACGTCGTGTTCCACAGAGCGGCTCCCGAATACTACCGCAACATTCTTTTTCATGATGCTGTCCTTCTTTCTCAGTCGGTTCCGGTCACTCGGAGTAATTGTCCGGCAGGTCATTTTCGAATATTACCACGTCGCCAGCCTGGGTCAGGTGGCCTAGCACCTCCGTCGCCTGGGCAAGGGAATTGACGGTGAATATGCACTCTTCGGGGAAGCCCGAATTCAACAGTCCGCGCTTTATGGGCTCCGTCCGCTTTTCGCCTATCAGTATGGCGAAGTCCGCTGAAACGGCAATGTCCTTCCCAAATGCCTCGTTGAGCGCTTTCTCTTCCTCGCCAAGCTCTATCATGCCCGGGGTCACGACTATCTTCCTGCCCTGGAAGGAGCGTATGACCTCCATCGCCACCCTCGCGCCCTCGGGGTTGGAGTTGAAGCCGTCGTTTATCACCGTTACAGGACCGGGGATAAGCTGCAGCCTGTATTCCACCGGTTCGAGCTTGGAAACGGCCTCGGCAATGGATGCCATAGGCACCCCGAGGTGCCTTGCGACCGCTGCACAGCCGGTTATATTGAGTATATTGTGTTTTCCGAGAAGTGGTGTCGTGCATTCGGCTATTTCGCCCTTGTCGTTCATGAGGATGAAGGTCGACCCCCGCGGACCTGCGGAGTTCTTTAT
>CALNBC010000132.1 GCA_937874755.1 uncultured Clostridia bacterium | reverse complement strand
ATATGGAAAAAGGAGCTCTCTCTTGCGTGAAAACTCCTTTTCTTTGACAGGCTGTGCGCCGCCCCAGCAAGGGGCGGCGCTTTTAATATGCTTGTATGCAGTGGAGCTAATTGTCCGTCCTTTCGACGTCTGCGCCGAGGCTTCGGAGCTTGCCTTCGATGTTTTCGTATCCGCGGTCTATATAATCCACATTCGCTATGGCGGTGACTCCCTCCGCCATAAGCCCCGCGACTACCAGCGACGCGCCCGCACGAAGGTCAGTGGCGGTGACCGGACAACCAGATAGTCCGTCCACGCCGTAAACAGTAGCCACCCTTCCGCTGACGGAAATCTCTGCACCCATGCGGCAAAGGTAGGGCACGTGCTTGAATCTGTCCTCGAATATGGTCTCGTAAACCTGGCTCGCGTCCTTGTTTCTCGTCAACAGTGCCATGATTGGCTGCTGAAGGTCGGTAGGAAAGCCCGGGTAAGGCAGTGTGCGCACGTTCACCCCTCTGGGGCGCTGTCCGTCCGAGCGCACCTGCATGTAAAACTCGCGCCCGTCGTCCCCCTCGGTAACGGAATAGCCCATCTCCATTAGCTTTGCAGTGACGGCTTCAAGGTGCGTGGGAATGACGTTGCGCACCGTTACGTCGCCGCCTGCAGCCGCCGCGGCTATCATATAGGTTCCGGCCTCAATCTGGTCGGGGATTATCGCGTAGGAGCAGCCGCGAAGCTCGCGACCTCCGTTGATGCGGATTACGTCCGTCCCCGCGCCTCTGACAGATGCGCCTATGCAGTTGAGAAAGTTGGCGACGTCGACGACGTGGGGCTCCTTAGCGGCGTTGGCGATTATGGTCTGACCCTGTGCCCAGACGGCGGCGAGCATTATGTTTATCGTCGCGCCGACGGAAACGGTGTCGAGGTAAATGTCTGCCCCTTTAAGCCCTTTCGGAGCTTCCGCCATGAGTACTCCGCGCTCCAGCCAAGTGGTCGCACCCAGCGCTTCCATGCCCTTTATATGAAGGTCGATAGGTCTGACGCCAATGAAGCAGCCGCCGGGCAGGGCGACCTCCGCCCTGCCGAAACGACCGAGCATGGAGCCCAAGAGGTAGTAGGATGCACGCATACGCCCGACGAGCTCGAAGTCCGCCTTCGGGTTTCGCATTCCTTCGCCGCTTATGTTCATGGAAGTGCCGTCAAATTCGACGTCTGCGCCCATCTTCCTGAAGATATCCATAAAAAGGCGGACATCTTCTATGTCTGGCAGGTTTTCGATTACACAACCGCCCCCCGCCATGAGGGCGGCGGGCAGTATGCCGACGGCGGCGTTCTTTGCGCCGGATACGGATACAGTGCCAAAGAGCGGCTTGCCGCCGCGAATTTTCAATTTTTGCAATCGATCCTCCAAAGAAATAGTGGTCAATGGCTATATCGCGACGCTCTGCGCAATCAGAACATCTTCTTGATCCACATGACGAATGCGACAGCCAGCGTCACCACCACAGAAATGCCGAGCACTATCCAGAAGCCGGAGGACGTGCCTTCGAAAGGTACTCCGGTATTCATGCCGAAAAGGCTGTATATGATCTGCGGCACGGACAGCAATATAGTGACCGACGCCAAGAGCTTCATGACGATGTTCAGATTGTTCGAAATAACCGAGGCGTAAGCGTCCATCGTGCCGGAAAGTATGTCGCGGTAGATGGTGCACATCTCGATCGCCTGTTTATTTTCTATTATAACGTCCTCCAGCAGATCCTCGTCATCTGGGTATCGAGTGAGGCTGCTGGTGCGAAGGAGCTTTTCCAGAACGAGTTCGTTCCCGGTGAGGGAAGTAGAGAAATAAACGAGAGATTTTTCTAGCCTCAGCATCTGGATGAGCTCGCGGTTTTTCATGGATTTGTGCAGCTCGCTCTCGACTACGGAGCTCGCCTTGTCTATCTGCTTTAGATACTGAAGGAATTTTGACGCGTTGCGGTATAGTATCTGCAGCAGGAAGCGGTATTTCTTGTTCACGGAAAACGACCGCACGCGTCCTTCCATGAAGTCATTTATTATAGCCGTTTCCTTGAGGCAAATGGTAACGATACCCTTTCCGCAAAGTATGATACCCAAGGGCAACGTCGTATAAAGGAAGGACTTCTCATCGGGCTGAACTATGGGAATGTCCACCATTATAAGGGTTCCACAGTCCTCATGCTCGATGTGGGGGGATTCTTCCTCGTCCAGTGCGGCTTTTATAAAATCCGTGTCAATAGCGAAAAAGTCCAGAACGGAATTGATTTCGTCAGGTTCGGGATCGGTAAGGTGCGCCCAGCAGCCTTCCGCAAATTCGGTAAGGCGGTGAAGCTCGCCGCTGCTTGTGGCGAAAATATCCGTCATGGAACCTCCTTCTTCGCTTCGGTGGGGTTATTCTGCCAAAAAAGCGATTATTGCGCTGAAAATGTGTAAAACAAGCGCTTTATGCGCGCTGATGCATTGCTATTATAGCCGTTTAACCTGTGTTGTGCAAGTGCGGGCGAACCCTTGGATTTGGCAGCGGCGGCAATTATCCGCGATTTTATTAGCGGCTATGGATTGGGTGCTACTACATCTAGACAAATATACATCATAGGTATAAATAGGTGATAAAAATAGGTAAAAAGTGCACAAAGGTATTCTTTGGAAAGAACTAGCGAGCTGCAGATTCCTATTAGGTGCGCGCTTAGACAGTGTGGGGTGCCACATTTTTGCCCCAACTCATTGTAACAGCCGCGCCAAGCTGATAAAATACATTGAGTAATGACATTTCTTCGAATGCTTTATCTTCTGGAGGTCTAAATGAACAGTATAGCTTTTATAAACGCAAATGTTATCCCCATGGAGGGCGGCGAACGCTACAGCGCCGTGCTGATAAAAGATAGCATTATCGCCGCTCTCGGCGCGGACGATGAGATAAAATCTGCTGCCAAAGCTGCAGGCATTGAGGTAAGGGAAGCGGGCGGCGCTACCATACTGCCGGCCTTTTTCGACTGCCATGTCCACGTGCTGACCACAGGCGAAAACGCGCTGGGGGTCGACCTTTTTGACTGCAAGGACATCGCCGACCTCGTGAACACGCTGCTCAAAGCAGAAAAAGGGCTTCCCGAAGGGCAGTGGGTGTTCGGAAAGCGTCTAGATGAAAGCAGGCTCGCGGAAGGTCGCCCGCCTGTGATGACGGAACTGGACGCAGTGCCGCGCCCTGTGTTCCTCGCCGACAGGGGCAAGCACTATATCCAGGTGAACACCGCGGCATTCGAAGCCCTAAATTTGCCCAAGGACGCTCTGGGCATACGACTAGGCGGGGATGGCAGGCCCAACGGCAGACTGCAGGACGAGGCCAACAAGCTTGCAAATGCAGGTTATTTCGGCTCTTGGACGGTCGAGCAACGCCAAGATGCGGTGCGCTACACCGCAAAACAGGCGGTGTCCAAGGGCATAACTACCATCAACGGCATGGAAGGGTTGGACAGCGGGGATGACGATATCCCGATAATCGCCTCAGTAGTGCCGCAGCTCTCGGTGGACATGTTGCTTTTTTGGTGCACACACGACGCGCAAAAAGCGGTGGACATGGGGTTTGACGTCTGGGGGGGCGACATATTGCTGGACGGATCCATAGGCT
>CALNBC010000131.1 GCA_937874755.1 uncultured Clostridia bacterium | reverse complement strand
TGGCGAACGCGTTAACGCCCGTCGTACAGGCGGTGGGTTACTTTATTCGCACTATGTCCAGTTTCTCTGCCGCTACCGGGATATCCGCTAATGTATCGAGCAAGAGCGCGGAGACGCAGGACAAACTATCTACGTCGCTCGACCAGACAGCCAAGTCCTTGAAATCCGCTGGCGGTGCGGCGAAGCAAGCGGCCAAAGACAGCAAGGTTGGCCTCAAGGCGTTTGATGAAATCAACAAACTGGCCGATGAAGCGACAAAGACCGGCGGCGGTGGTGGCGGCAAGATTGAACCTGTTACTGTGCCCGATACCGGCAATGTCGAGGGCTACGGAAACACAATGGAAGTCGTGTCGCAGAAAGTCAAAGACCTCGCAAACTCGCTGAAAGACTTCTGGGACAAGATTTCGACCTCTCTATTGGGAAAGGCTGTGTCTGCTGCGTGGGACGGGCTGAAAAGCCTATGGAACAACGCTATCAAGCCGATGGGCGAGTGGATGATAGCCAACCCTGATGTGGTGGCAGACACATTGACGGCTATTGGCGCTGCCGTTGCGACCTGGCAGATTGGCACCCAGAGCGGGTGGCTTGGCGGGATAGCGACCGGCGTTGGCAAGATTGGGGCGGCTATTAAGGCGCATCCGGCACTTGCTGTAGCGGCTGCCGTTGCAGCGGGCATTGTGCTGGTTGCGAGCGCCATTAATCAAGGCAATGAGGACGCAAAACGCCGAGACCTGGTTGAGCGCTTTGGCGAAATCTCAATCGGCATGGAAGACTTGCGAAGAATCGCAAGCCAGACTAAGACGCCGTTTGTCAATGCAATGGGGCAGATTCGCAAAGAGTATGAAGCGATTTCTGCTGCCGCAACCTTGATTGATTCGCTGGCAACGCAGTCCGGCTCACTTGTGTTCGCATACTCTCTATCGCCCGAACCGCTCGATGAAGATAAAAAGAAGCAAGTTCAAGACGGTGTGCAAGCGGTCATCAACGAGGCAAAGGATGCGCTTGTAAAGGCTAAATCCTTCTCTATCGGAAGCGTTCCGATTATGTTTGGCGATTCCAAGGATGGGAAGAAACTCATCGAAATTGACGCTGCCTCATGGGCGACGATTGAGGGTGAATTAACCAGCCTAAGTGGTGAGCTCGACAAGGCAGTCGCGGATTACTTACTGACTGATAAGCCCACGCCCGAGCAAGCCGCAGCAGTTGTTAAGTACCAGCAGAAAATAGCAGACCTAATGCGCGAAGCGACTGACCTAACCGCCGCACAAGCAGAGGTCAGACTTCACAATCTTCAGGTTGACTTCGAAGGGAAGCCGACACTTGATGCAACAACCGTCAAGAATTTTGCAACTGTACTTAATGACGAACTTGCAGAGCAGACAAGCGACATTAATGTCGGTATCGACCAAGAGATGGCTTTGCGGATAAAGCGCGTTCGGTTGGCAGGCGAGATTGACGGCTTAACCGAGGCCGAAATAGACACTCAAGTTGCCGAAGTCAAGGGCATATGGGACAGCAAACGCAAAATCGAGCTTCAAAACGCTCAATTGTCTGTTGGCCGCGTGTTTTTTGACGGCGTTGCTAATCAGGTTGCCGCCGCGTATTCCAAAGAGATTGACTTCGCAGGAAAACTAACAAAAGCGAAATCTACTAACTATGTTGAGCAGGCAGCCAAAAACCTGTTCGGCAAGGATTGGCAGAAACAACTAAAAGCAGCCGCCAACGATTCGGATATATCAAAGCAAATATCCCTTGAGACCAGCAGGCTTTATTCAGAGGGCGTTCTGCGCGTACAAGTGCCTGATAGGGCAGCCCGCGAGAATGCCGCTATGTTGCTGAAAGCAATGGAGCCTACGACCTCACAATGGCAAGAACTGTATAACAACATGCGCTCGAATGGTGAGCAAATACCAACATGGCTTATTGACGGTCTACAAACTGTTGAAAACCTGACAGCGATTGCGAATGCCCCCGAACTGTGGAGCGATGCCTTACAGCGCGGCGTTGAAATGCACCAGAATGGCACGTGGCTGCGCAACAAAGGATCGTCCCTTGTTTCAGACTTCGTGAGCGGTCTGAATCGCGGATATGCGGAGGCGAAAAAAGCCGGTAAAGCATTGGCTGACGGATTCAAAGAAGGCGTGCAAGAGAATACCAGTGGATTAGCCGAAGTTGGCGAGAGGCTGGTTGACACCGTTTCCGCATCAGCGAAGAAGAAGGGCAAAATCAAGTCACCGTCACGCTTAATGGCCGGGCTTGGTGAGATGATGGGGCTTGGCTACGAGGTTGGCCTGTGGGATTCAATGCCTGGCATAGAGAGGGCGGCAAACGCGCTATCCGGCATGACAATTGACGCAATGGGCGGCATCAGAGGCGACCTGCTGACCCCAATGGGCATTAGCGCTGACGGGCATGTCACGGTTGACGAAGGCCCCGGAATCGCAGGCGCTATAGAAGCCGGTATCGAGCGCGGCATTGAGCGCGTGATGAACCTGCTTAACTTCAATTTTAGCGTTGACGGTGAGACCTTTGGCCGCGTATCAGCCCGAACAATCAACGAAGCGCAGCGCAACGCCGGGCGCTTTCTGCTGGAGATGTAGAGATGATTAGTGTAAACGGCATCACCATCAAGACCCCGCAGACGCTGGCAGTAGGCATCTACGATGTAGCGAAGAACGCAGACCGCAACGCTGAGGGGACAATCCTGATTGACCGCGTGGCCGTGAAGCGCAAGCTTGAAATGGAGTGGCCCGCGTTGACCAACGCCGAGATGTCCACGCTACTATCGGCGGTGACGGACGTGTTTTTCAGCGTGACCTACCCCGACCCGCAGACCGGCGCGAACAAGACCATCACCTGCTATGTGGGTGATAGAACAGCCCCGATGCTGATGTACCGCAGCGGAGTACCGTTGTGGGAGGGGTTGAAAATGAACTTTATCGAGCAATAAGGAGGGCCGTATGTACCAGACAAGCGCGATGTTTCGCAGCCTGATGGCGCGGCCCTCCCGCACGCTGACCAGTCGGGGGGTGCTGACCTACCCGGACAATGATACACAAAACTTGACCGCCAAGGAGATTGTATCGTTTGTTGTTACCGAGAACGTAGGTGAGCAACTGCCTTTGGGTAGCGCATCTGCGGCAACACTCGCTCTGCGACTGGACAACCGCGCGGGCGAGTGGAACCCCGGCGGGTCTATCCTTGGCGCACACGAACTTGACGGCGCTGTACTGTCGCTTGAGATGGGCGTGGCGCATCCAGACTATGGCGGCTATACCATCATAGACGGCGGTGCTCCTGGGACGGTACACACCGAAATCTATGACGGCGGTACCACGACAAGCGTGTATATCGAGGTTCTTGACGGCGGTGCGCCATCAACGCATCCATCTGATTACTACTGGTCGAAGATAGGCACCTACATCATAGAAGATGCTGTCATGCAGGAGCAGGACGCTATCTTGAACGTGAAGGGCGCTGACAAACTGGCGAACAAGGCAAGTGTCCTGTTTGCCGATAACCTGACCTATCCGCAGACCGTTGGTGGTATTTTCGCTGCCGCGTGCGCTCAAGCGGGTATCACGCCCAAATCAACCACGTTCATAAACTCTGGTACATCCATTCCCATAAAGCCCGCATGGAGCGAGAAGACCAGCTGCCGGGATGTGATTTCGTATGTTGCTTGTCTGGCGTGTGGCTTCGCGAGGATAGGCAGGGACGGCTTACTTGAGATTGTACAGTTTGAGCACACATCAGACTATGCGACAGGGCCGGATCGTTACATCCAGATAGACAAGAACGGTACCGTATTCGGGCCGTTCAACGCGCTTACGGTCATCCCCGAAGGCGCGAACAAGAACGCCATACGAGTAGCCGTTGACCTTGATATCGAGGACACAGAACAAAACAGTATTGGCGTACAAGGCAACCCGCTACTGACCGCCACATCGACCACGGCCATCAGCGCCATGCTGGCAGGATTACAGGGGCTTACATACGATTCAGCGCGTGCAAACTGGCAAGGCGACCCAACCGTTACCACGGGCGACCTGATGACCATCACCGACAAGGGCGGGACGGCCCTCAAAGTGCTGGTGCTGAAGCAAGAGTTAAGTTATAGCGTTGGCTTTCGGATGACCAGCGGCAACGATGTGCGAGGCCGCACCAAGGGCCAAGCCGAAGCACAAAGAATGCGCGTGTTCACGCCGAGCGGAAAACTGAACGGCACGGCGATTGAAGGCGATATTAACATCAAGGCTGGTGAAAATGTCAATGTTTTAGCGGGCGGCAATATCAAAATGGCCGCCACGAACCAATTGATATTTACAGGCGGTTCAACATTAGGAGATTTGATTGGAAATTCAGGGATTAAATCACACGCAGGCCCTTCTGCTCCTTCATCGCCAAGCACGGGTGATCTGTGGTTCGACACTGCGAATTTCAACGTCTGCAAGCGGTGGAGTGGGTCGGCGTGGGTTGAGTACACCCAGGGGAAATTAGGCAACTCAAAACTTACGATTGATGGGAATGGTGTTGCTATTTTGTCGGGCGGCACGTTCACCGTCGCGTCAAACAATTTCATGATTGATTCATCAGGCAATGTTTCGATGAAGGGCGCAATAACTTCTTCATCCGGCAATATAGGTGGGTTTACGATTGCGCCTGGAGCGTTGTCTGCACAGGCATCAGGGAAGCCGCTATTAAAGCTGGACACGGCGAACAGCGAAATCATACTTGGCGGCTTGACTTTATTTTATAGTGGCTCATCAATATATGAGTTCAATGTGGGGACAGATAAATTAGGTGTAACAGCGTCAACTTTTTATGTTGGCGGTGGTGCTTATGGTTTTTTTGATGTTATGGACGGCTATGTCTGGTGCAATGGAGACGTGTCGGCAGCCTCTTTCACCGACCGCACACCGTCCTATACCGGCAAAAACGCCGTCGCTGAACTGAAACTCGTCAGGAATGATAAAAACGGCAACATCGACCACTCAACGCTTCCCGCGTTCGCCAGGAAGAAAATCAATTCAAAAGGCAAAAACGGAAAAGAGGTCAAAACAGACGGACGGGATATCGGCGCGATGATTTCAATTCTTACAAAAGCGGTGCAAGAACTCGATGAAAGGATTGAGAAAATTGAAAATAGAACTAAGTGAGGCGGAATTTCAAACGATTTTTAACGCGCTTTTAGAACGGCCTTTCAAAGAGGTTTTTGCGCTGATTCAAAAAATGCAGGACGTCTACAAAGATAAGGGTGGTGATGAAACGTGATAGCACAAATACAAATGCGCAGAGGCACAACGGCAGAATGGGCCGCCGCCGCGCCGGTTATATTAAGCGCGGGTGAGCCGGGATACGATACCACGCTGAAACGCGTCAAAATGGGTGATGGGGCAACCGCGTTTTCAGCGTTGGAATGGAATACCCTTTTGCCTTACCCGGTGGGTTCCATTTACATGAGCGTTGTCTCCACTTCCCCCGCTACCCTGTTTGGCGGCACATGGTCGGCATGGGGTGCGGGAAGAGTGCCTGTCGGGATTGACGCAGGCCAGACCGAGTTTGACACGGTTGAGGAAACGGGCGGCGCGAAAACGCATACGCTGTCGGTTGCGGAACTCGCGATACATAATCACGGTGGGAAAGTGAGACCTGTGGGCACAGCCCAGACCGGCATATCCTCTGAGTGGAACGGAACAAGGTTTATGATGTCGAGCGCCGTTGGCGGCGAAGCAACACCCCTAACTGCCACCATACCAAGCGCCGGAAGCGGCACGGCGCACAACAACCTTCAGCCTTACATCGTATGCTATATGTGGAAGAGGACGGCATAAGGAGGAGAGAAATAATGTATTACGCACTAACAATAAACGCAGACCAAATAATCACGGGCGTGCACGAAAGTGTTGCACCTATACTCACAGACACTTTTGCGGCTAACCCCGGATTGGTAGATGACACGGTGATAATTATTCCTGCCCCTGCGGACTACCAAACACATACACACATTTTGTGCTATGACGAGGATGGCACACGCAAGCCTGACCTGTGGTGTATAGAGAATGGCTACATGGAATTGCCGCCGAACAAAGAAATAATCGACGGCGAATTAGTTGATAAAGAAATACCTGCCGAAGAACAGCCACAAACGCTGAAGCAGTACCTCGAAGAACAGTTTGGCGCGGTACGGCAGGAAACAGCCCCGACGCAAAAAGCCGCGCGGGTCATGTTCCAGGCGCTGGCGCAGAACGATACCATCACTGAGGCTGACGCTTTGGACAACAAAGAGATGTTCGACCAATGGTCAGACTTCGCTGGCAAGACCGCGCCTGCCGGCATCCTCCTGCAATACGATGACGGGCTATTTCGCGTCCAACAAGAGCACCTTGTCCAAGAGCACTACCCGCCCAGCGTCCACACAGCGGCGCTTTACACGCGCGTTCAGCCGCCCAATGCTGGCCCCGAACCGTGGCAGAGTGGGCAGAGTTACGCAAAGGACGTGGAAGTGATACACAACGGCGGGGTGTGGCTGTCTGGTGTGGACAATAACGTCTGGGGGCCGGGCGCCCCCGGCGTGTACGACAATGTATGGAAGCGGGTGAGGGACGCGTGATTACCGCTCAACAATGCGCTAATGCTGCCGA
>CALNBC010000130.1 GCA_937874755.1 uncultured Clostridia bacterium | reverse complement strand
CATTCTGGACAAGGCCATCGGCACGGAAAGCGCGAACGCGCTCATCATGCGCCTTTCCTCTTCGCTCAGGGTCAAGCCTTTCGATTTCGTGAGAAGGGCGGATTCCACACAGGTGCTCAACTTCATACAAAACGAACACCCTCAGACTATCGCCCTCATTCTTTCGTATTTAGACCCTTCGATTGCAGCGCAGATGCTTTCGGCGCTGCCCATCGAAAAGCAGACCAGCGTCAATAAAGCTATCTAAATTACACAGGCCAATATGGGCATAACCTCCCCCGAGTACATAAAGGAAACCGAACGCGTGCTCGAGAAAAAGCTCTCCACCATGACTTTTAGCGACACTACCGCCACCGGTGGGATAGACGGCCTGGTCAAGATACTCAACAGCGTCGACCGCGGCACAGAGCGCAATCTGCTGGAATCTCTCGAGAAACAGGATCCCGAGCTCGTTGAAGAGATCAAGAAGCGCATGTTCGTTTTCGAGGACATTACAAAGCTTTCATCCCAGGCAATACAGCGCGTGTTGAGAGAGGTGGACAACAGAGATCTTGCCGTTGCGCTCAAGGGCGTCATGGGCACGCCTGTCGAGAAGGTCATAATGGAGAACGTATCCAAGCGCTTGTCAGAAATGATAAAAGAGGACATGGAGGTCATGGGACCGGTGCGCGTGAGAGACGTGGAAGAAGCGCAGCAGAAGATTGTGACAATCATTCGCCAGCTGGACGATACGGGGGAAATCATCATCACCCGCGAAGGGGAGGAAGGCGTAATTGTTTAGAATCGATAAGTCCTTTGTCGAGAGCATGGAACTCAACAAGGAAGTGGTGGTAATCGCCAACAAACAAGCGCAGGAGGAAAAGCCAAAGCGGGAGGACATAAAGCAAAGCGCCTCGATGGCAGATATCGGCGAAGAAATCACAAAAAAGGCGGGCGAACAAGCAGAGAAAATCATATCCGAAGCAGAAGTTCGCGCATCTGCATTGGGCGAAGCAGCCAAAAAGGACGGTTATTGCGACGGATACAGGGACGGTTACGCCGAAGGTAGAAGATTAGCAGACGGGGAACTTGAAGCGCTTATCCAGTCACAGACAGAAGACTTAAAAAGCGTTTTTGATAAGCTGGAGACATATAAAAAAGACTTGTATGAGGGTCTTTTGAGTAATGTCCTCGAGCTTTCTTTAGATATAGCAGAAAAAATAGTTAATATTAATCTCGAAAAAGACGATTCAGTATATAGGGAAATAGCAAAAAAGGCAATTTCCAGCTTGGAATCAAAGTCAAAGATCACTTTGCGAGTCAGCCCCCGAGAATACGAGCGCTTTTTCGGCGAAGGAGACCGGTCGCTCAGCAAGGAGATAGGCCACCCGCCCTTCGAGGTAATATGCGACCAATTGATGGAAAGCGGAGACTGCATTGCCGAATCTGACGATGAAGTGGTCAACACAGGTATCAATGAGCAGTTCGAAAAGCTCAAAAGCGAACTGGGTCAGAGGACGGCAACATGAGCTACTTTGACATAAGCAAGTACAAAACAGCGATAAAGAATGCCGAAACTGTGGTCTATGGCGGGCGCGTCACCCAGGTGCTCGGGTTAACCATCGAAGCTATGGGGGTAGTCGCCAATGTGGGAGATATCTGTCGCATCTATACCGAAAAGAGAGACAAATACATTCCCGCCGAAGTCGTTGGGTTCAAGGACAAAAAGGCGATGCTCATGCCCTACGGTGAACTCTCCGGTATTGGACCGAACAGCTACGTTGTTTCCGAAGGGCATTCTCTGAGAGTTCCGGTAGGAAGGGACTTTTGCGGCAGGGTGCTAAATGGCTTGGGCAATCCGATGGACGGCGGGGAGCAGGTTACCCCCGAAGCCTTTTACCCGATTAGCAACAATCCGCCCAGCCCGATGGACCGCAATAGGATAACCGAGCGCATATCTCTGGGGGTAAAGGCGATAGACTCCATGCTCACCCTCGGCAAAGGTCAGCGTGTCGGCATATTCGCCGGAAGCGGCGTGGGTAAAAGCACCCTGCTTGGCATGATAGCGAGAAATACCAC
>CALNBC010000129.1 GCA_937874755.1 uncultured Clostridia bacterium | reverse complement strand
TGATGAACCGTGTTATACGCACGGGCGTAAAGACGAAGGTTTTGATGCTTTCGGCGACTCCGGTCAACAACCGTTTTACCGATCTTCGTCACCAGCTTGAGCTTGCCTATGAAGGCAATCCCACCCTTATCAATGAGAAACTTGGCACAAAGCGCTCAATAGACGAAATTTTCCGAAGCGCCCAAAAGGTATACAATCAATGGAGCAAAAAAGACGAAAGCGAGAGAACCACTGCCTCTCTATTGAAGTCGCTTGACTTTGACTTCTTCGAGGTGCTGGACAGTGTGACCATCGCTCGCTCCCGTAAACATATAGAAAAGTATTACAATATGAAGGAGATAGGCTCTTTCCCTGAACGATTGAAGCCCATCTCTTTGCGGCCGCGACTGACCGATTTAGAAAGTGCAATAAACTACAGCGAAATTTACGACCAGCTAATGAAATTGAATCTCT
Organism: uncultured Clostridia bacterium; assembly: GCA_937874755.1. Classification (GTDB taxonomy): domain Bacteria; phylum Bacillota; class Clostridia; order Christensenellales; family CALWSW01; genus CALNBC01. Next base: position 1,434 of record CALNBC010000129.1, on the reverse strand, counting down.
CGGTGTATATCCCCACCGATTACATATTCCCAAGTATGCTCCACAAATATGTCGATACCTCCCGCAACATCAACCGCGCAGGGCGCGAGATGGGCATACGCCGTTTGATGAGCATAAACCTGATGAAACGGCTCGAAAGCTCAGTAGAGTCCTTTCGGCTCACCGTCGGGCGGGTTAAAAGCCTAATTGACGGCACAATTGCCGAAATTGACGCCTACACAAGCGGCGGTTATTCGGTTATAGACGGACGGGAACTCACAGGCGACGCGGACTTTGATGACGATGACCGCAATACGGAGTATTTTGCCGCCGAGCACAGCATCAAGATTGACCTTGCCGACATGGATTATAAAACCTGGCGGGACAGGCTTGCAGAAGACAGCGAGGAGCTTGCCTTGCTGAAATTGCTGATTGACGATATCACGCCAAAACACGACACAAAGCTCCAGACGCTTTTCGGGCTTATCGAAGGCAAGCTGACAAACCCAATAAACAGCGGCAACCGCAAAATCCTGATATTCTCGGCATTCTCAGATACGGCGGAGTATCTGTATCACCATGTCAGTTCGTTCGTTAAGTCCAAATTTGGGCTTGACACGGCGATGATTACAGGAAGTGTTGACGGCAAAACCACGATTAAGGGACAGCGGGCTTCCATGAACGAGGTGTTGACGCTATTTTCCCCGATTTCAAAGGACAAGCATTTATTGATGCCAAACAACACCTCTGACATTTCGGTGCTGATTGCCACGGACTGCATATCAGAAGGTCAAAACCTACAGGACTGCGACTACTGCATTAACTACGACATCCATTGGAACCCCGTACGCATTATCCAGCGGTTCGGGCGTATAGACCGAATCGGCAGCCGCAATAAGGTTATTCAGCTTGTGAACTTCTGGCCGGACGTGGAATTGGACGAATACATCTCCCTCAAGGGCAGGGTTGAAACGCGAATGCGGATTTCCGTTATGACCTCAACCGGCGACGATGACCTAATCAACGCCGATGAAAAGGGCGACCTCGAATATCGCAAAGCGCAGCTAAAGCGGCTTCAAGAAGAAGTTGTGGACATTGAAGATATGCAGTCGGGCATCTCCATTATGGATTTGGGACTCAATGAATTTAGGCTCGACCTGCTTGAATATGTAAAAAACAATGGAGACATGGATAAGGTCCCGTTCGGGCTTCATGCAGTCGTACCTGCGACGGAGGATTGCCCGCCGGGGGTTGTGTTCGTGCTGAAGAACCGCAATAACAGTGTCAATATTGATATGCAAAACCGCCTCCACCCATTTTATATGGTATACATTGGGACGGACGGCGAAGTCGTGTGCGACCACCTTTCGCCCAAGGAGCTGCTCGACAAAACCCGCTCTCTGTGCAAGGGCAAAGCCAAACCGGTTATGGATGTTTGCCAGGATTTCAACGCAG
>CALNBC010000128.1 GCA_937874755.1 uncultured Clostridia bacterium | reverse complement strand
CGCTCAAGTTTCCCTGTCATCAACCCGGCAAAGCCATGGTAAACACCCATGACGTTCAGCCCAGAGTAATCCCCCGTTTTGTAAACCGAACGGATACATGCATTCATGCCCGGCGTATCGCCACCACTGGTCAATACCGCGATTGTTTTCATAGTGCCGTTTCTCATGTGGATTCCACCATTACTTTGCCAAACGCGGTATAAATCTCTGCTTTTCCGCGAATTTTCATGGCCGAGGTGTTTTCTGTAAACTGGAGAAGGCATACTTCACCCTTGTCCAATTTTTCGGTGTGGAGCAGTTTTGTTTCGCGGCCCCGGGTCATTCCAATTATGCTTACGCCGTTTTCGAGCGCCTTGACAACAACGTACTGCCCATTAGCTTCGGTTATCTCGTTCATTGAGATTCTCCCTTTCGAGGAAATATGATTCCTTGATAAAACAACTTATTATCACACTTGCTGCATAGCAGATTCATGGCGGGGGCTTTTGCGGACGATCTCAATCGCTCGGATGAGGATGCTCGCAACTTCAGCCTGATGCTGCGCGGTTTGGGCTGTAAAACGGGAGAATACGCTTCCTTTGTTGCTAGTTACATAGCAAGGCGCAAGATGATTGAGCGCATACGCCTTTACATCTTCTCTACATTGCGGGCATCTGCACATGTCAATAGCGCCCATTAGGTCGTCAATCCTCATATCGACAAGCTCTTCCATCAGGTTCTTGCATTCCATCCGAGAGGCCTCCTTTTATTTACCGTTAAAAATAATTATACCACAATGAAATTTAGCGCACCAGTTTGACATTTTCGCTTCCGAGTAGCGTCGAGAGACTCTGGACGAGGTCGTCTTCCGGCGACACGCAAAACCCCGGTGGAGCTTTCAGCGCTCTTCCCCCCACCGCTAACACCACCGGTAGACTGCCCGGGTAATGTGCGGCAATGGTCATCACCTCTTTGGCTTTGTTATTGCCGCATTTTACGTACAGACCCGGATTTATCGCTTTGCCGTTCTGTTTGGGCGAAGAATCGCCAAGCTTCGGCTGGTTTTTTTGAATTAGCGGTGCAAACTCGTCCGCAACGATGACATTTGCGTTGTCGTCGCGGATGTTGACCTTTCCGCTTACCATTACCAACGTATCGTTTACTAAAAGGCTACGGGCGGCCTCGAGCACTCTGGGGAATACAACAAGCTCTATAGAATCCGTCAAATCTTCGATTGTGACGTACGCCATGACAGACTGCGAACGGGTCGTCTTTCTGCGCACGGCGGTTATTATACCGCCGATTTTAATCCTGTCCCCTTCTTTGACTTCGCCTTCGAGTTCGTCAGCATCAAGAACCTTCGAAATTGTGAGCTTTAAGCTGGACAGCTCTTTTTTGTAATCGTTGAGAGGGTGCCCAGAAATGTACATGCCGGTGGCTTCTTTTTCGAAGGCGTAGCGCACTTGCGGAGGATACTCCTCGATGTCTGGCAGTTCGTACTTCATTGCCATATCGGGTTCGTCGGCAAACATGTCAAAGAGGTTAATTTGCCCATTCTGTTCGCGCTTGCGCTCTTCCGCCATGACGTCCATAGCTTGACCGCAACCTTCTATCAACTGGCTTCTCTTGTAGCCGAAGCAATCGAAAGCACCCGCCTTAATCATTCCTTCTACCATCCTGCGGTTGACGAATTCGCCAGCGCGCTTCAGGAAATCGAAAAAGTCTCTGTATGAACCGTTGTTTTCCCTTTCGGCAATAATCTCTTGGCAGGCATTTACGCCGACATTGCGTATGGCGCCCAGCCCAAATCGGATGCACTTTTTGCCGCCCTTCGAGGTTTCCACCGAGAACCTGGTCATAGATGCGTTGATGTCCGGCGGGAGGGTGGTTATGCCATGGTCTTTGCTAGAACGAACGTATTCCGCAACTTTATCAATACTGTCCAAAAAGCTGTTCATGAGACTCGCCATAAACGCTTCCGGGTAATACAGCTTTAAATAGGCGGTTCTGTAAGCAATGACGGCATAGCCCGCTGCATGGGATTTGTTGAAAGCGTACTGGGCGAAATCCATCATTTCGTCGAACATCTCTGTCGCAATATCTCTGGAGATGCCGTTGTTGATGCAACCCTCGATAAAATCCCCGCGCTCGCTCTCCATGACATCCTTCTTCTTTTTGGACATCGCTCTGCGAACGAGATCGCTCCTGCCCAGGGAGTACCCTGCAAGGTCGCGAACTATCTGCATAACCTGTTCCTGATACACTATGCAGCCGTATGTTGGCTCGAGTATCGGCTTGAGGAGCGGGTGGGCATAGCGCACAAGAGAAGGATCCTTTTTGCATGCGACATAGCGCGGTATCTGATCCATTGGTCCCGGGCGGAATAGCGAAATGCCGGCGATGATATCCTCAAAGCAGTCCGGCGCAAGTTGCTGCATGAAGGCGCGCATACCGCCCGATTCAAGTTGGAATACTCCGTCCGTATCAGCGTTTGAAATCATTTTGTATACAGCGGGGTCGTCGAAGGTGAGTTCCTCCATTACGGGCGGTTTCTCGTCCATGCTGCGAATTTCGTCCAACGTGTCCCGAATCACGGTGAGCGTCCTAAGCCCGAGCAGGTCTATCTTGAGAAGCCCGAGTTTTTCGACTTCGGTCATCGTGAATTGGGTGGTAATAACATCTCCATTTTTCTGGAGCGGCACGTGTTCCACCACCGGTCTGGCGGAAATAACTATGCCCGCCGCGTGGGTGGAGGGGTTCCTCGGTATCCCCTCGACTTTTATCGCAAGGTCGATTATCTTTTTTGCATTCTGGTCAGTATCGTACATCGTGCGCAGTTCTTGACTTGTAGTCAATGCACGCTCGATGGATATGTTAAGCTCTCTGGGGATGAGTTTGGCAAGCCTGTCAACTTCGTCGTAGGGAACGCGCAGTACGCGGCCTATATCACGAACGGCGGCACGCGCCGCAAGCGTGTTAAATGTGATAATCTGGGCGACGTGATCCTGGCCATATTTTTCGGAAATATAGTCGATTACCTCCTGCCTGCGCTCGATGCAAAAGTCCACATCAAAGTCGGGCATACTTATGCGCTCGGGGTTGAGAAATCGCTCGAAAAGGAGGTTGTATTTTATAGGGTCAACATCTGTAATATCTAGAATATACGCCGCCAGCGAGCCAGCGCCGCTTCCCCTGCCCGGGCCGACCGCGATACCCTGTTTTTTTGCGTAATCTATAAAATCCCAGACGATGAGGTAATAGTCGGTATAGCCCATGCTGTTTATCACAGAGAGCTCGTAATCCAGCCGTTCCACGTATTCCTGGGAACAATTGGGACATTTTTTCTTCATGCCGCGCTCGCATAACCCTCTGAGGTAGTCGACGTTGCTAACCCCTTCGGGAACGTCGTAATGGGGCAATATCGTGTGACCGAACTCGAACTCGACGTTACACTTTTCTGCAATTTTGACAGTGTTATTAATCGCTTCGGGGCAGTAGGCAAATATTTCCGTCATTTGCTCCGCGGATTTTAAATAGAACTCGTTGCCCTCCATGCGCATGCGGTCTTCTTCATCCACGAAGCGCACCATTTGGACGCACATAAGCGCATCTTGGGCGGCAGCATCATCCGCGTTGACATAGTGAACGTCGTTAGTTGCGATGGGAGAAATACCCGTTTCCTCGCATATGCGCAAAAGCTCGGGCATGATCTTCCTTTGCTCTAGAATACCGTGATCCTGCAACTCGATGTAAAAATCCTCGCCAAATATGCCCTTGAGCCTTAATGCAAGTACTTTGGCATCGTCGTACCGACCGGCGAGCAATAGTTGGGGAATGTCACCCGCGAGGCAGGCGGAAGCGCAAATCAAGCCTTCTGAGTATTTTTCCAGCGTATCGTAATCGATGCGCGGCTTATAGTAGAAGCCCTCTATGAAGGCGAGAGAATCGAGCTTACAAAGGTTTCTGTAGCCAACTTCGTTTTTGGCAAGCAGAATTAAGTGAGCATACTCGCGATCTGCCTTTCCCTGTTTGTCATGCATGTCTCTGGGGGCAACGTATGCCTCCAAGCCGATTATTGGCTTTATTCCGTTTTCTTTGCAGGCTTGATAAAAAGCCACGACGCCGTACATGACGCCGTGGTCGGTAATTGCAAGGGATTCAAATCCAAGTTCTGCCGCACGCTTTGCCAAATCTTTAATACGCGCAGCGCCGTCCAACAGACTGTATTCGCTGTGGACGTGCAGATGAACAAATTCACTCATTGGTTAATATGCTCCGAATTTTATAAAAGAAAAAATGCTAGCCTTGAAGCAAAGCACTCAAAGAGTCCACCGCTTGCTGTTCATCCAGGCCGCTGGCAAAGATATGGACTTCGTCCCCCTCGGTGATTCCGAGGGAAAGCACGCCCATAATAGATTTTGCATTGATCTTTTTGTTGCCGATTTCTACGAGTATCTGAGAAGAAAAACGACTGGCCGCCGCTACAAACAGTGCCGCAGGGCGAGCCTTTAGACCCTCGAGGCTCTTTACCTTTACAATTTTGTGGATAGCCATTATGCGTCCCCCTTTTGACGTTTAATTGAAAGGGCGATATCCTCCAGTTTGCGCAACCTGTGGTTCACGCCGGATTTACCTAGGGGCGGATCCAAAAGCGCGCCCAGTTCAGCCAAGGCAAGCTCTGGATTATCTATCCGAAGCTCGGCTATTTCGCGAAGCTCTGGCGAGAGCTTTGAGAACTCGCCGTTATCCAGCAGATAGCGTATCATTTCGCTTTGACGGACAGCAGCATTGACTGATTTTTTAATGTTGGCAGTTTCGCAGTTGAACTTTCTGTTGATATTGTTGGTAAAATCCTTTTCTGTGCGGACGTTTTCAAGTTCCAACAGAGCCCCATTTGCTCCGATTAGTGCGAGAAATTCAGTAATCTTATCACTCTCTTTCAAGTATACCACATAAAGCCCTTTTCGGGTCACAATTTTGGCATTTAAATCGTAAGAATTTAACAGATTACACAAATCTTGGGCGAACTGTTCGGAAGCGACGGCAAATTCGAAGTGATACCCTTTCTCAGGATTGCATATTGAGCCTCCGCCCATGAACGCGCCTCGCAAAAAGGAACGCCTGCAACAATCATTTTGCAGAAAATTCTCAGGTATGCCACTACCTAATATGATGCCTTCTTTTGTTTCCTCAAGAAAACCCGTATCCAGCAAGGTGCGCTCTATAGCGTCTCCGAACAGCAGTATTGCAAAGCTGCGGTTTTTGCCCAGCCTTTTGCGCTCCAGTATGAGTGTTTCCGACTCGAGGTGATATAGGCTTTTTGCCAGTTTGATGGTCCACCGCGTAACGGCGTAGCTTTCCGTCGAGATACGGAGGCGCTTTTTACTCCCGCTAGCCAATTGCAAAGAGCCGGACATGCGCATCAATGCGGAAAGTGCGGCAATCTTACAGCAATCGTCCTTTATTCGCTCTTTTGCCAACTCAGCCTTGGTGCGGGACGAAAATGACAACTCGTTACCTCCTCTGAAGATCGTTCTCGATATCTCTATGGGTGAGCGTCACGGAAATGCCTTCTTTTTTGAGCATCTCGGCCAAAGCTGCGGCAACGCATACCGAGCGGTGCCTTCCACCTGTGCAACCTATTGATATAGTCACCCTGTGCTTGCCTTCCCGCGCATAGCAGGGCAGTATTCTCACTATTAAGCCTGAAATATCAGAAACGAATTCAATGACCTCGTCAAAGCCCATGACGTACTGGTACACCGGTTTGTCCAACCCGGAAAGAGGGCGCAAGTTCTCTATCCAAAATGGATTCGGTATAAAGCGAACGTCGAACATCATGTCGCTTTCCTGCGGAATTCCGCGCTTGAATCCGAAGGACTGCACAATAACTCCTGTATGTTCGCCGCCCGAATGGGTTATGCTGTCTATCACAGCGCCAAGTTGCGCGGGCTTGAAATCGCTGGTGTCGATGAAGTGATCCGCCCGCTCGACAAGCGGAGCAAGCAATTCCCGCTCGCGTTTGATGCCTTCTGTTACCGGTCCGTCGCCCGCCATCGGGTGGGCGCGCCTCGTCTCGCTGTACCTTCGGACGAGTACATCGTCCCTCGCGTCTAGAAAGAGCAGTCTCGCGTCCAGTCCTTTATCCCGCAGGGTGCAGATCGCATCCCAAAGTCCTCCGATGGAGGAACTATCTCGGCAATCGATGCACATCGCGGCGCGTTCGACGCTCTTCTCTGCAGCCATGTCCACAAAGGCAGACATGAGAGCCAGGGGGAAGTTATCCACGCAGTAATTGCCCATGTCCTCAAGCTTTTTTAGCGCGTGACTTTTACCCGCGCCGCTCATGCCTGTTATGACTATTAGTTCCATTACTGTTCCTCTCCGATTATTCTTACCTCGGGGCAAAGCATCACGCCGGATTTCTCAAACACGCGCTTCTGAATAAGCTCGATGAGGCTGGTTATGTCCTTTGCAGTCGCGCCGCCTGTATTCACAATAAAGCCCGCGTGCAATTCTGAGACTTGCGCTCCGCCTACAGAAACGCCTTTCATTCCTGCCTGCTCTATGAGCGCACCCGCGTAATGACCCTGTGGTCTTTTGAACACGCTACCCGCACATGGAAAAGTCACAGGCTGCTTCTTCCTTCTTGAGACGAGATAGTCTTCCATGCGTTGCTTCTCGAGCCCGTCGTCCTTCATCAGTTCAAACTCCGCTTCGATTACAATATAACCCTTGTCTAAGAATATGCTCCTGCGATACCCGAAATCGCATTCGGAAACCGTGCGTTCAAAAACAGAGAGGGCTTCGGGGTAAATGTAGCGAATTTTCTTGACGATGTCCTTCATCTCGCTGCCGTAGGCTCCTGCGTTCATAGCAACAGCTCCTCCGACGCTACCCGGTAACCCTCCGGCAAAGGCGAGTCCTGAGAGGTTGTGCACATTACACGCATCGGCGGCGACGGTCATAAGCCTTGCACCCGCCTGGGCGGTCACCCGGCAACCGCAAAAAGAAATCTTGCTCATTCCGGAGCCGATTTTTATCACAAGTCCGCGTATACCGCCGTCACGAACAACGAGGTTGGTGCCGTTGCCGATTATGGTAACGGGAATATTTGCTTGCCTGCATACGGCGAGTGCGCGGATAATCTCATCCGCACAGGTGGGAAGGAGCATCGCGTCTGCAGGTCCGCCCACGCGAAAGGAAGTGTGACTGCTCATAGGGGCATCAGCAATTATATCACTTCCGGTCAGCACTTTTATGACAGGCGCAACATCCATGATTCCCTCCGCGAAGGCATCTTCTTCTATTACTATTCTACCAGTTTTGTCGATTTTACACAACATGGGCATAACCTCAGACAAATTGCTGCATTTGCTATGCTTTCACTATTCATAGTTTGCATCAACTTGTCCAAGAGTAAATACGAGAATCCTCCAACGTGAAGTCACGGTCGGTTACGATGTTCATGCGAACTCGTCACTCGTCTACGTTGACAAGCTCGCAAAGGAGCTGCACAAATTCCTTCGCACACTCTCCTTCCTCACCTTCTGCCCGCACAGACACGATAAATCGCCAAGTTTTATCTTCCTCGATCTCCCCGGCTTCTGGGTTCGCAATGTCGAACTCGAAATCCTCTATCAACACATTTTCACCTTGGGGTTTGGGCATGGTTATTGCGATATCCCCTTCCCTCGCTTCCATGTATCCCTCGGGAAAAATCCAAATGTCCGGCGCATTTTTACGGATTAGCAACGCCTCCACAGAGCCTTCAGGAACAGTCGAATAAGAGATGTAAGCACCTCTGTTCCTTCGTTCGTAGCGTTTGACAGCCCTAGCCAACTCATCGCCATCAAAACGCGCGTCCGTATACACGTTCAAAAGACTTATTACGCCCTTCCAGTCAGACTGCTCGGTGCGTACCCATTCGCCGTAATAATTCCTGTCAAGCTGTTCCCCTATCAAAGGCGGAGCCTTATAAAGAAACACTGCTGCCACCGCAAGCGCTGCCAGTCTGAGTATTATATATTTCGGTTTCATTGCAACCTCCTAAAACGCCCTCTTGGTCATACTATGCGGATCAAATCCCTATTTTGTTAAGCAGAACAAAACTTCGTCCATTTGCTTTGCAACACCATAGATATAAATATAAGCAAAAAAGCTCCTCTAGTGTGGTAAGTCACAAAAGAAGCTTTTTATTATTCTGTTATCGCATATACCAAATAAAAATCAGATTATGTAAGTGGTACCTTCCTTGACTGCAAGCGCGGTAGGGCAACCCTGTCGCACTTCTTCTTCTACCTGTTCGTCGGTCACTCGGGGGCTAATATGGGTGAGCAAGAGTTGGGGACATGGTATTTTGGCGAAAATTTCGCCTATCTCCTTAGCGGTCAAATGCGGAGCGGCCGGACCTGTTTTATCGTAAGACATAAGGCCTGCATCCACGAGCGCAGCGTCAACTCCGCTGAAGAAATTCGTCAACCTCGGGTTCAGGTTCGTGTCCCCGCTGTACGCAAGCTTTCGACCTGACGCCGACACCTGCACTCCAAAAGAAGGCACAGGGTGTGTCATTTCCCAGAATTCCAGCTCGGCGTCGCCAAGCTTGATGCGCATACCGTCATGTACCGTTATCAACTCGAAGGTGCCGCCGCCTTTGAGCATATCGTACTCTGCGCTGGGCTGATTCGGGAGGAATACCTTGAGCGAAGGAAGCTTCGTGAACTGCATCGCGTATCTGAGTATAAAAAGATCTAAAAAATGGTCGCTGTGCAGGTGTGAAATGACAATCGCGTCCAACTGTTCGAGCGAAATATGCCCAAGGAGTCGCGACAGTACTCCACTGCCGCAATCGAGCAACAGGTTGGTGTTCCCCGTCTTGAGCAGGTATCCACTGGTTGCGCCGCCTGCAGCTGGATAAGGTCCGTATTTCCCTAGCACTGTAAGCTCCATAGTATACTCCTCCGTCACAGATTAGCTTTGGTATTCCAAAGCTAGCTTTGGTATTCCAAAGCAGTATTATCCCCCTAATTGCATAGAAGGATATGCGTTTTGAGCAAGTGTGCCGATTTGACCCGCAACCATCCTGTAATACCCCGCGGAGCCTATCATCGCGGCGTTATCGGTACAAAGTGAGATAGGAGGGCAAAGGAACTCAATTCCTTCTTCCTTTGCTGAATTTTCTAATGCCGCGCGCAATGTGCCGTTTGCCGCTACTCCTCCCGCCAGAGCAACCATGTTACAGCCGTACTGTTTTGCTGCGCGAACTGCCTTTGTAGAAAGCAACTCGCAAACGGCGTGCTGAAACGACGCTGCAAGGTCTGCCTTGTTAACCGTTTCTCTCTTTTGCTCGGCGTTGTGTAGTATATTTATGGCGGCGGTCTTTAACCCGCTGAAAGAAAAATCATAGTGTTCGCCTGCATTGAATGCACTATGGAAGGCAAAAGCCGAAGGGTCCCCCTCTTTTGCCAGCGCTTCGAGGGCGGGTCCGCCCGGGTAGGGCAGACCGAGCACCCTAGCGACTTTGTCGAAGGCTTCGCCCGCAGCGTCATCCCTGGTTTTTCCCAGCACCGTGAATTTGCAGTAATCGTCTACAAGCACAACATGGCTGTGACCACCCGATGCGACCAGGCAAATAAAGGGCGGTTTGAGTTCTTGGTGGGCTATATAATTCGCTGCGATATGCCCTTCTATATGGTGTACGGGTATCAGCGGTTTTGATGCCGCAAACGCGAGCCCCTTCGCGTAGGAGAGCCCGACCAGAAGCGCACCGACGAGTCCCGGTCCCGCGGTCACTGCGATTCCGTCGACATCGCGGACGGTCATCCCGGCTCGATTTAGCGCCTCTTTGACCACCGGCCCGATTTTTTCGACATGGCTTCTGGATGCGATTTCCGGCACTACGCCGCCATAGACTTTGTGCAGGGGTATCTGAGTGAAAACCACAGAGCTTATTATCTCCCTACCGTTCTTGACGATGGCAGCAGCGGTCTCATCGCAGGAGGTTTCAATGGAGAGCAGGGTTACATCTTCTTCGGGAAGCAGCATTTTATTCCTCAATGATGGTCATGAGTGAACGCCTTCGCACTCGGCTCACGATCATGTAAATTATCGACGCAAGTAGCGGTATACCAACAAATATCCCCAAAAGACCGACGATTCTCATCACTAGATCGAAGAAAAACTGGGAAGGTACCATGTTGACCAGAACGCTCTTTGCGGGATCAAGCAGCCAAAGTTCGTTGGTAAAAAACAGTTTGTGAAAGCTAGTCCAGAATGTGTTGAAATCCACAGCTGCCCAAATCGCCAACGCTCCTATAGCCACGCCTGAAAGCAAAAAACCGATTATACAGCTTTTTGCAAACAGCCTCGCCCTATGCGCCTTAACTAAAAAGAACGCGGCGACGGCAAGTAAAAGTATCGCGGGAATGAGCCAGTTGCGCACTGTGCGCGCAGCGAGGAACAGCTCTCGCACGTCTGCCATGTGAGCAGTGTCTGTTTCATCGAACACGTTGACTTTTCTGCTGTTTATTTCTGCCTTTATAGATAGCTCGTCTTCGATTCCCGCAGTGTAATCCAACAGGTGGTTGGTGACTTCTATAAGCGCGGAATGTTTTAAGCCTATCGACCGCGCAGTATCCAGCTTTCTGTACTCCTGATCGTAAAAACCCTTGTCGAAGCAAGCGTACTCGACGCATGAGAGCAGCGCACACACGACGAACAACGCACAGGCTATGGTGCACAGCACCGTTGCGAATCTTTGCATATTTTTACCTTATACCAAAACTCAATATTGCTTTGCCATCTGTTAATCTGACGATGACGTGTAACCCGCGGTTTCGTTTAGTGCTGAACCGAGTTCCTCGACGACCCTGCCGACGGCAATCCAACGCTTGAGATCCTTATCCGGAACGCTACGCGAAACACAGGTAACAAGCGTCACTAAGGTATCATCCGCGCTAGGGATGTATTCCTTGTCTTTGAATCTGGCTTGAGAGTCGAGCGCGGTATTGATGAATTCCAGGAAGCTCTCGTCGTTCTTGAACTTGGTTTGGATGAAGTTATACTCCTTGTAATTGATCATGGCCACATAAGCGAGCCTTACGCGGTATCGCTTGCCGAACATTTCGGCCTCGAACTCCATATGCTCATCAAAGAAGTCTTCTTCCTGATACTTGTGGAGGTCGCCAAACATAGTATCGTCCTTCATGTTGTGACCGTAGATTACAATATTGCGTCGGCGGGCAGGATCCGCGTTCCTGTAATCAAAGTAAATCCAACCATAGACGGTCTTATTGCCGTCGATATCGTGATCCAGATAATAGTCGTTATCCTCGGCGAGGGTAACCGGATAATCAATCTTCGTGCCCTCTATGGCAATGTGACCCTGCACTCCTGTTGCCGCAGTCGGTTCGGGAGTTGGGGTGGGAACCGGTGTGGGGGAAGGCGTTGGCGTAGGAGCGATGGTCGGCGTGGGTAGCACGTCTTCGGTCAATGCGGGTGTAGGCGAGGGTGCTTCCGGAGCGCAAGCGCTCAAAATAGCGGTCAGCGCCATAAGTATGATTATGGTTGTTAGAAGAAGTTTTTTTGTGATCATTAAGTCCTCCGTCAATTTGTTCGACTTAGTTTTGAAGGAAGCGGCAACAAAGCCGCTTCCAAGGATTTAATCATTTTGCATGAATGTTTTAGGGGAATAACACTCTCAGGGTAGGGCAACGTAATCTGCGGACACGAATCCGCCTCCCTTTATCTGAATCCAGTTGCCCGAAACCTTAGCGCCATTATAGGTTGAACCGTTGAGCACTGCGCCCACGATTACAATGGAATCGCCCTTTTCAAGCTTGCCTAGCTGAGTTGAGGAAGTTGAGGGCTTGGAGCGCTGGCGCACTGCGCTGGTGGTCACCAATTTGGTGCCGAGGGGAATTTCAACACTCGATGTGCCGGTGGAGGTTGCGGATGAAACGTATTTTGCTTGTATGTAACGGCTGGAACCGATTTTGTACCACTTGCCTGAAACGTCTACCGAAAGACCGTCGAACGACGAGCCATCGTTGATAGTCTTTTGAATGCTTACTTTGGTTGCCGAATCGAGGGTTCCGTTGGTGGATGCCATGGTAGTGGGCAATTTGTAGACAGTCACCTTTCTGGTAGTCTTGTATGTTGTTTGCGTGTTCCTAATCGGGACGGTAATAGTCGAGACCGCGCCCGAAGAAGCTGTGCTGGTTTTGATGTAACGCGAGGAGACAAAGCCCGTTTTGCCGTTATAGGTTATTTCGTACCAATTGCCCGAAACGGAAGAACCGTCGTATTTGTCGCCGTCTGAAAGCTCATCGACTATGGTGACGACGGAGTTACGTACAAGCTTAGCGACGACCGCTCCCGACAAACTGGGAGTCGAGCGCATATTGAGGGAAGATGCGTTGACGGTGGAGATTTTGGTTTCCTCATCTTCTCCCGGGATTTCGTCATCCTCGAGATCGTCGGGGAGGACTGCGTCTTCGTCTTCATCGGAATCGACGGGAATTTCGTCATCGTCGTCAACCGATACTTCTTCGCCTTCGTCCTCGATAGTTACGTCGCCGCCATCATCTTCGTCGACATCTTCGAATTCTTCGTCATCATCCAAGGGGAGTTCTTCGAGTTCGTCGTCTTCGTCATCCGGTGGAAGTTCTTCTTCATCGTCTTCCAAAGGAGCGCTGAGCGATACATAATCCGCGGATACACAGCTTCCGTCGGAAAGTTCGTACCAATCGCCGGATACGGTAATGGAACCGTACTTTTCGCCGTCTGAAATCTTGGAAACGACGGTGATGCTGCTCCCCTTAGAAGCCAAGCCGACTTTGCTCGACGATGTTGAAGGGGAAGAACGCTTATTGAGATTGGACGTGGTTTTCCCGCCTACGCTGGCAAGCGCCACAGACGTGCACAGCACTGCAGCCACGGCAAGCGCCAGCAACAATGTGATTGACCTTTTTAACCTGATACTCATTAAATAAAACCCCTTTAGCACTATTGCGCATTATTGAACCAATTTCAAATGCATTATAACAATACCGGGTTCCAGTTACAAGGCATCTGCTGGTCGCAGTTCCAAAAGTTACACTTTTTTCGCATTTGGGAATGGTATATAATGCAACCAACTATTTCGCCCGAAGCTCGGAGGCGCGACCATGAAACCTATTGAAACAAACCAGTTGTATCTTCGCCGTTGGTACGAGTCAGACGCCAAAGACCTATTCGCGTATGCGCGACTTCCTCAAGTCGGTCCTTCTGCAGGCTGGCGACCTCATAAAACGTTGCTCGATTCTATCGATATAATCCGAAGGTTTATAATCGAAGACGAAACATGGGCTATCGTCGAGAAAGCTTCCCGAAGGGTGATTGGTTCTGTGGGTCTGCACCCCGACAATATGCGCTCTGTCAAGGAATGCCGCAACCTCGGCTATGTGCTTAACCCGGATTTTTGGGGTCATGGGTACGCAACCGAAGCAGCCCAGGCAGCGCTACGCTTCGCATTTTTGGATATGGGAGTAGAGCTCGTTTCGGTTTCCCACTATCCGGATAATTCCGCTTCAAAAAAAGTGATCCAGAAGTGCGGATTTTTTTGTGAGGGCACGCTTCGCTGTTCGACCCGCAAGCACGACGGCACGATGATGAGCCTGGTGTGCTATTCCATATTGAAAAGCGAATACCTTGTGCTGCACCCCGAATTATACTATGTTTTGGGAGAATGATATGAGCATTGTCTTTAAGAGCATCGGTTGTGTTAAAAGCAACCTCACCCAGGACAACATCCGCGACTGGAGAAAATGCGATTCCGTAATAGTCATCAATTCTGAACTTGCCGAAGCACTTAGAGGACTCGAAGAGTTTTCCCACTTGATTGTGCTTTTTCATCTGGACAAAGTTTACGAGCGCCTCAAAGGCTCCCTTCCCCCTCTAAAAGTACATCCCAGAGGCAGGGAGGGTATATCCAAAGTCGGGCTTTTTGCCACCCGATCGCCAATGAGACCCAACCCGATTGCGTGTACGGTCGTCCAACTGCTTGGTATTGAAGGAAACCACATCTTTGTGCGCGGACTGGACGCGATTGACGGCTCTCCCGTAATCGACATCAAGCCCTACCTTCCCGCGAATGACCGAGTCGAGAATCCTACCATATCCGAATGGGCAGAGGCTCTGGCACAGGGAGATTAGCCATTACGCATAATGCATCCAACAAAAAGCCGGAACAAAACCATGCTGTTCCGGCTTTATCCATTCAATTAGGTATTCGATTCATACGCCTATGCTTTTTTGACCTTGGGGCCTGTTGGCGTATCTTCGACGACATATCCGGCGGCAGCAATCTCGTCCCTCAAAGCGTCCGCTCGCTTCCAGTCTTTTGCCATTCTGGCGGTTTGGCGTTCATCCGCCTTGTCGAGTATTTCCCTGGGGATGCTGTCCTTCTTGTTGAGTATGCCCAACACACCCGTAAGTTCGTTCACAAGCACAAGAGCCGCCTGCGCCTCCTTCTTTGCGCCGCCTGTTGCAAAGCGTATATTTGTCTCTCTGATGAGATC
Source organism: uncultured Clostridia bacterium (assembly GCA_937874755.1). Taxonomy (GTDB): domain Bacteria; phylum Bacillota; class Clostridia; order Christensenellales; family CALWSW01; genus CALNBC01. The sequence goes on along the minus strand of CALNBC010000128.1, from coordinate 521 downwards.
AAACAGTACGCTCAGTGCGTCTGCGGAGTTTAGGTCGTCGTCCATAGCTTCGATGAACGATTGGCAGTGCTTTTCGAGCAACTCGGCAAATTCCGTGGTGACCTCGCCTTCGCTGCCGTTTTCTGCAGTGTCTTCGATGCGATCCTTGGCGTTCTTGAGCCTGTCCAGACTGCTTTTAGCCTGCTCAATAAGCTCTCTTGAGAAGTTCACCGGGTTTCTGTAGTGCGCGGAAAGCATGAACAGGCGAACGGCCTCCAGGTCGTATTCCTTGGCGATATCTCTCACCATAAAGAAATTGCCTTCGGATTTGGACATCTTTTTGTTGTCGACATTGATATAGCCGTTGTGCATCCAGTACTTCGCGAACGTCTGCCCTGTAGCGCCTTCGCTCTGGGCAATTTCGTTTTCGTGGTGGGGGAATATGAGGTCCATACCGCCGGCATGGATATCGAATGTCTTGCCGAGGTACTTCATGCTCATCGCGGAGCATTCTATATGCCAGCCCGGTCTACCTTCCCCCC
>CALNBC010000127.1 GCA_937874755.1 uncultured Clostridia bacterium | reverse complement strand
TTGGCGGCATACGGCGGTTGTACCGCATTATTTCCGGTTCGCGGACTTCTTCTTCCTGCTCGGTTACATCCTCCAGCGGCTTTATGATGACCTTCTCAGGCTTGATTGTCACAACTTCGGGCGGCTTGGCTGCTGCCTTTGGCTGCATATCTGCCATAGGCGGCTGGGGCATGACGAAGGGCTCTTCCTTTGCCGCGAGGGTAACCAACGCTTCGGGGCTTATTGGAGCTTTTGCTGCTGGTGCTTCTGCAGCTTCCTGCGTGGCGGCTCTAGCGGGTTCCTGAGGCGCAAAGGCGGCGACCTCGCTTAACTCAGCTTTCGGCTTTGCTTCAAGGCTTTGGGCGTGGGCAATTCTAGCTGCATCCTCTGCTTTGCGCTGCTCGGGATCCGCGCTGAGCAGTTTCGCCGCATCAATTATATCCGAAGTGCGCGAACCGGTTGTACCTATGAGCAACACTGCGCCTCGCGCCGTAACAGCCGCCCCCAGCACGCGCTCGTTTCCGCGCAACCTTATAAACGCCTTGCCTCCTCCCGGGGTCGGTTCTACATTGGCAGAGAGCGTCCTGCCGTTGAACAATATCAGATGCGCCCTTCCAAAGCTTATACCCCGAAGGGAAAACCGGGCTCCGTCCGGACCGACTCTCACAAGTCCGGACGCGCGCCCTATTATAGGTCGCAACGCTATTATGTACTGAGCCATGTATTTTGTCCTCCCGCATACCGTTTTGGTAAATATATGCGGGAAATCCGGCATTTATAGCTTAATGGCCGAACAGCGCTTGCACAAGTTCCTTTGTTTCGCTTTTGTCTGCTATGTAATAACTCGTTCCGTCTATGGTTTTTGATTTGCCCGGCAGTGTGAATGACTCAATAGCGTCGGTGTCTATCTCCGCCAGCACGCTGGCGAGCGCCGCCATCTGGGAAAGCGAAAGGTTGGTGGTTACGCTTGCGCTCATGGTGTTCCAAAGCGCGGGTATGGAGGCAACCCCCAGTTCCTTGACCCGCTTCGCCAGTGCCTTTATGTAAATCTGCTGCCTCGCCGTCCTGGCGAGGTCGCTGCCGCCCTGGATGCCTTTCCGCTTGCGAACATAGGTATACGCCGTTTCGGCGTCCAATGTAACAGTTTGCCCTTCGCGCCCTACGCCGTCTATGTCCGCCGGGAGGGTTACCGTCACCCCGCCCACCGCCTCGGTCAGTGGACCTATCGCGTCCATATCCATGCCGGCGTAATAATAAAGCTCCGTACCCAGTAGTTCATTAAGCGCGCAGAGCGCGTTTTCGCTGCTGATTGCGGGGTTGCCCCCGCCGTAGGCATAAGCTGCGTTGATTTTGTCCTTCCTGGTGGACTTGACTTCGCCCGCGCTGTTAAGCTTGCGAATCTCCGTCCGCGTATCCCTCGGTACTGTGAGAATTGAACAGGAGGGATTTGCAAGGTCTATCACGCACACGACCAACACGTCGCTGCGGCTGCCCATATCCTGCGCTTCGCGCACCTCGTTGCTGTCTATCCCAATCAGGGTTATGGCGACCTTGTTTGCGCCAAGTTCAACCGCGGGGTCGACGGTCGGATCGGGGACGGGCACGGCGGCGTTGGGGTCATTTTCCAAAGGGGCTTCTACATGCCCGGCGCTCTGCTCGTTTTGTTTCGGCATTTCCTCGCTTGCTGCGTCACTTCTCGCGCCAAGTTGCACCGAAGGGTCGCTGCCGACCTTTGGATGTTTTGTGGAACCTGCTTTATCCGTAAGGTAATGTCCTGTTTCGCCCGCTTTCTCGCGTTCAAAGGCGGAAATCGGGTTCCTGGCAGCCGAATAGAGTTTACCACCGGCGATTATAAGCGCGACCAGCGCGCCCGTAGCTACGAGCAGCCACGCGCATTTTCTTTTTGTACTCATGGGATTAGTATGCGCCTAAAAGGTAACAGAAAAATCGGAAAATTGAGGCATTATACCCTATTTGATTGATTAAAAACGCTATTTTAATTATAATAAAGCCTGTTGTTTACGACTAATAAAACGATTTGTTTATAGCGGAGGTTACATGCGAAAAACGCTGGGATGTATACGCCGGGCGGACGAGCGTTTCAATATGATTCAAGAGGGCGACCACGTCGCCGTGGGTGTTTCCGGCGGAAAGGACAGCCTGCTGCTGCTCAACGCCATGGCGCTTTATCGCAATTTCTGCCGGGTGCCCTTTACTTTGGAGGCGCTTTCCCTAGGGATGGGATGGCCTGGGATGGACTTTTCGGGAGTTGCCGGATTTTGCAAAAAGCTGGATGTTCCCTTCACCTTTGTCGAGACGGATATAAAAGAGGTCGTGTTTGACATACGCAAAGAGGAAAACCCCTGCGCGCTATGTGCGAAGTTTCGCCGGGGCGCACTGAACGAGCTCGCGAAGTCCCACGGCTGCAACAAAATCGCCCTAGGCCACCACAGGGAGGATGTCGCCGAAACTTTTCTAATGAGCTTGTTTTACGAGGGCAGGCTGAACCTCTTCGCCCCTGTGACTTATCTGAACAAGGTGGATATCACCGTAATCCGCCCCATGGTTTTCCTGCCGGAAAGGCACATAATAGCGACGGCGGAAGAGCTAGCGCTGCCGATAGTGAAAAACCTTTGCCCCGCAGACGGTCACACCACCCGCCAGGACATGAAGGAGCTTTTAGGCAAGCTTTCCAAAACGATTGGAGATGACGCCGCAGAAAAGATAGTCTCGGCAATTGCGAACACCGAGCAGTACAACCTGTGGCCTGCCGCGAATGTGTCAAGAGAGCCCTGAGCTATTGACGTAAACCGCCGAGTATGTTAGATTGAATCAATCGAATAAATCGCCTTATCAAGAGCGGCTGAGGGAAGGGCCCTGTGACGCCGCGGCAACCTGCAAGCGCAATCGCATTCCGATTGCCGCCCGCGTGGTGCCAATTCCCGTGGGGCAACCCGCGAAGATAAGGGCGTTATACACGTTATCGAACGCCCTGTCTTAAAGACGGGGCGATTTTTTTGGAAATTACTACTATGGGAGGATACTGACAAAAATGCCACGCAAATTATTTACTTCCGAATCGGTGACCGAGGGCCATCCGGACAAGCTCTGCGACCAAATCAGCGACGGCGTGCTCGACGCTATGCTCAAAGAAGACCCCGAAAGCCGCGTCGCCTGCGAGGTTGCGGTCACCACAGGACTTTGCCTTGTCATGGGCGAGGTTACCACCAACTGCTATGTTGACATCGCCCAAATAGCGCGCGATGTAATACTCAATGCCGGATTCGACGACGCATCCTACGGCTTCGACGGCAATTCTTGCGCTGTGCTGGTTTCGCTGCACGGGCAGTCGCCGGATATCGCCCAGGGCGTGAACAATTCCCTCGAATCCAGAAGAGGAGAGGGCGACCGCTTCAGGACTGGGGCGGGCGACCAGGGGATGATGTTCGGCTACGCCTGCCGTGAGACAGAAGAGCTCATGCCCGCGCCTATTTCCTACGCCCACAACCTCACCCGGGCACTAGCTTCGGCGCGAAAGTCCGGCGAAATTCCCTATCTTCGCCCGGATGGCAAAGCTCAGGTGACGCTCGAGTACGAGGACGGCAGACCATTGAGGGTGGACACCGTCGTGCTTTCTACCCAGCATTCCCCCGACGTTGCGTATGCCGACCTCGAGAGGGACATGATTGACAAGGTAATACGCCCATCCCTGCCCAAGAAGCTGGTGGACGAGCGCACCAAATTCCTGATAAATCCCACCGGTCGCTTTGTTGTCGGCGGCCCACACGGCGATTCGGGTCTTACGGGAAGAAAGATCATCTGCGATACTTACGGCGGCTATGCCCGCCACGGCGGCGGCGCTTTTTCTGGCAAGGACCCGACCAAGGTCGACCGCTCTGCGGCATATGCAGCGCGTAACATCGCCAAGAACATCGTTGCGAGCGGTCTCGCCGAGTACTGCGAAATCCAGGTGGCTTATGCCATAGGCGTCGCACGCCCGGTTTCCATTATGGTGGATACCTTCGGCACAGGCGCCCTGCCGGACGATGAGATCGCCGCGCACGTGCTGGAAAAGATAGACCTAAGGCCCGAAGCCATAATCGAGAGACTCGGACTGCGCGCCCCGATTTACTCTCAGACTGCGTCCTACGGTCACTTCGGAAGACCCGACCTCGACCTCCCTTGGGAGAGGCTGAACCTTTCGTTGTAATTAGGGTTTAGTGCAACAAGTTGGTTAAAAAAAGTCACCCCCTAATGTATTTGGCAGGGTGACTTTTATTATGAATAATTATATAATATTAAACATTATAAAACGAATAATAGTCATGCCTGAACCACATTCCCCGGGAAAAAGTCCATAACTGTATCCTTCAAAATTATGAGTAAATAATTACTCTTGTTTTGTCGAACCGCGGCTCCTTTTGCCGCGCAGGTAGGAAGCTGCCC
>CALNBC010000126.1 GCA_937874755.1 uncultured Clostridia bacterium | reverse complement strand
GGCAAGCCGTATTCCAGGGCGGTGCAAAATTCTTCGTCAAAGAACATGGCTTCGTCGTCCCCTCCTGCACGCAGTTCTGCCTGCGCCTTGAAGCGAGCGCGCTGGTCGATAGGGTCATTGAGCTCGGAAAAAGCGTTGCAATACTCGCAGCCGCCGATAAACGCCTCAAACCGCTCGGTGAACCGGGGATCCAAAGCCTTTTTCTTAGCTAGGGGCGAAATCTCCACAGGTTGTTCGGTTATAAACACCGGACCTTTAAGCGTTTCTTCAGCAAAAGCATCAAAAGCCAAGCTCAACAGCTTACCCATAGTGTATTTTTCAACTTCGGTCATGCCCAGCGAACGCGCAAGCTCTCGAGCTTCCTCATCCGACTTGCAGGCGGAAAAGTCCACACCTGTGACGTTTTTCACCGCGTCGTTCATGGTCATGCGAGCATAGGGGGGTGTGAGGTCGTACTCCACGCCCTGGAATGTCACAATAGTGCCGCCAGTGACGACTTTAGCGCAAGAGGAGACGATTTCTTCGAATACCTCCATCATGACATTGTAGTCTGCATACGCCTCGTAAAGCTCGACGGTGGTAAATTCGGGGTTGTGTTTGATATCCATCCCCTCATTGCGAAAAATCCTGCCTATCTCGTAAACGCGCTCAAGCCCCCCTACCACGCAGCGCTTTAAGTAAAGCTCAGTGGCTATACGAAGGTACATGTCGATATCCAGCGTGTTGTGGTGGGTTATGAACGGACGGGCATTCGCGCCGCCAGGAATCGTGTTCAGTACCGGAGTTTCCACCTCGAAATAGCCGCGACCGTCCAGCACCTTCTGGATTTGCCTTACGATTGCGCTGCGCTTCTTGAAGGTTTCACGCACCTCGGTGTTGACTATCATGTCCACCTCGCGCTGGCGGTACCGAAGGTCGGGGTCTTTCAGCCCGTGGAACTTTTCCGGAAGGGGTAGCAGGGATTTTGAGAGCAGGGTCAGCTCCTGCGCTTCGACGGTAATCTCGCCCGTCTTTGTTTTGAAAACTGTACCAACGGCGCCGACGATGTCGCCTATATCCATCGCCTTGAAGCCCTGGTAGGCATCGACGCCCAAAACATCCCTCTTCATATAAAGCTGAAGCCGCCCCTCGCCATCCAGTATGTGGGCAAATCCGGCTTTGCCCATGACGCGTTTGCTCATGAGCCTGCCCGCGACTCGGACGGTTTGGCCGGACAAGGCTTCATACTCATTTATTACTTCAAGCGAGGATTTGTCTTTCTCGAATTTGGTGATCAAAAACGGGTCATTGCCCGATTCACGCAACGCCGCCAGCTTTTCGCGGCGGATGCGAACTATCTCGTTGTATTCTTCGCCTGAACGTTCGGGGGCTTGCTCCGGCGTTGGGGTGTTCTGGTCGTCCATTGGGCTCTCCTCCTGATTGGGTTAACTAGTGTGTATTGTCGGTATATACAAAGTCCGCCAACGCCGAGCTTGGCGGGCGGACGCTGTTTTTTGCTAATCTATAAGTTGTTCGTTAGAATACGAACCGCTGGGTGAATCGGGAGTGCGTTCGATGGATAATATCTTGTAATGAAGGAATCCCGATGGGGCGACAACATCGATGGTCTGACCCACCTTGTGACCTAAAAGCTCGTGCCCTACAGGGGAATCGTTAGAGAGCTTGGGCGGGAAATTGAAATCATTCAACACTTGCCCTTCTTCATAACCAAGCGCGCGGTTTCGTTCGCTTCCATCACACTTTATAGTGAACGACCTTCCGAAAGGCTCAGATTCGGTGGTGGAAACGATGTCGTAAGTCGCCTCAAAATCGTGTTCGACCAAAAGGACGGTGATTCGGGTACCCACGCTGACGCTAGAAAGGTCTATCGCACTTTCGTCCAGCAATTCGGCATTTGCGAGCAGGTCCTCCAGCTGTACAATTTCTGCTTCAAGAGCGGACTGTTCGTCCATAGCGGCATCGTATTCGGCGTTTTCGCTGATGTCGCCGAAGGCGCGCGCCTCTTTGATATGCTGGGCGACCTCCAGCCTGCGGACATTCTTTAAATGCTCCAGCTTTAACTTGAACTCGTTATATGCGGTTCGGGAAAGCTGCATATGATCCCTTTTTTCCATCGTTACCTCCAGATGCCCGACAACCCTTGGTTTTGGGGCAATCCTCATTATAGATAAATGAAGGAAAGCTGTCAAGCAATGGGGTGGAACGATTTTACAAACAAAAGGGGATGTGGTACAATCAACTACAAAAAAGCAGAGAGGACACCCCGTTTGAACAAGGGAGCAATATATGGCGGCAGGGTCGCCGTCTATCTTTTAAGGGTGCTCGTTGCCCTCGCTCTTTGTGCGGGCGTGTTTTACTTTGCCTTCAGCACCGCTTCAAACCTAGGCTCGATGTACGTCATCGCCACCGAAGGCGCAGAGCTTCGGGCGGACGCTATTTTGGGAGTGGCGGACAAGGGCGAGCTTTCCGGCTACTTTTCCGAAGAATGGCTGGCATCCGATTCGCTGTTGAACAATTCCCCCTACACAGCATTTCGCGTGACCTCGTATAATTACAGCTTCAGGATAGAAAACATGTCTGCCTGGGGCTGGACAGATACTGGTACCGTCGTCGCCACTGAGCGGGTCACCGCCCTCGTTGGCACCTCTACGGACGGCTCCGTAGATATCGAGGGAAAGTCCCTCTTAGCCCCCGCTTGGACGGACAGGCGCTACAAAATCACCCTGAAAAAGAATGCTCAGGGCAGGTGGTACATATTCGCGATGGAAGTCATGGAGGAAATCCCGAAGCCGACTGCTTCGCCTTCCCCAAGCCCTTCGCTCGAACCGGATGTTCCCGCCAACATTCCGGCGGGTACCCCCGACCCCGTACCCGCTCCCCCTGAAGGTTGATATCGCATTGAATCATTCGGATAAAATACTCAAACTGCTCGCCAAGAACGACGTTTTTCTGGCACCCATGGCTGGTGTAACAGACCGCATCTTCCGCATAATCTGCAAGGAGATGAGCTGCGGTCTTACGTATACGGAGATGGTCAGCGCTAAGGGGCTGCACTACGGCGGCTCCGAGCAACGCACTCAAGCACTGCTCTCCATAGACCCCCAGGAGGCACCCGCGGCAGTTCAGCTTTTCGGCAGCGACCCTGCCATACTCTCCGAGCAGGCAGCGGCGCTCTCCCGCAGGCTGGACGGCAGCCTCGCGCTCATCGACCTCAACATGGGCTGCCCCGCAAAGAAAATCGTTTCGAACGGCGAAGGCAGCGCCCTTATGCGGGATCCAGACAAGGCGTACTCCATCATAGCGGCCGTATCCCGCGCAGTCGACCTTCCCGTCACGGTCAAGTTTCGCAAAGGGTGGGACGACTCCTCGGTCAACGCCATCGATTTTGCACTGATGGCAGAGCAAGCAGGGGCAGACGCGGTCACCGTCCATGGCAGAACCCGGGAACAGCAGTATTCCGGCAGGGCTGACCGGGAAATAATAAAGAGCGTAAAAAAGGCGGTTTCCATACCCGTCATAGGCAACGGAGATGTGTTTTGTGCCAAAGACTACTTAATTATGAAGCAAGAAACCGATTGTGACGGCGTTATGGTCGCCCGGGGAGCCATGGGCAACCCTTGGATATTCGCACAGATTAGTGCGGCAAAGCAAGGCATCGCTTTTTCACCGCCTACCCACGAGGAGCGCGTCGCACTTGCCCTTCGCCACGCAAAGAACCTCGTCGAGCAAGAGGGGGAACGCGCCGTAATCAAAATGCGCCGCCACGCTTCGTGGTATATCAAGGGCATTCCCGGAGCGGCGGCGGCCAGGAACGGCATAAACGAGTGCGAAACTTATGCGGAACTTGAGCGCTTGTTGACCGCGCTGGTCAAATCCAAATAGATTCTGTCTTATAGATAAAAGGCTTGCAGTATTTTGAGACTGCAAGCCTTTTATTCTGCCCAAAGCATTAGCGCTCTGGTTCTTTGGGGATCATTATGTTTAACCTATGGTGATATCCTCATTGCCGTCATCGATGTCCGGCTCTTCTACGTTTTCTCCCTGCGCAGCTTCATCTTCTAAGGCTTCCTCCACCTCTTCGGGAGGGGTATCGCCGGCGGTTTGCGTCGCTCCAAGCTGTTCGAGCACCGAAGGATCTGCTTCTGCTACCCAGCGCCTGCCCCAAAGGAACCGGTTCATATAGGATCCTTCAAGGTGGCTGATGGTCACGCTCATGGCGCTCCCCGAGGAACAGTGTATAAACCGCCCATCGCCCAGGTAGATGCCGACATGGCCAATCGCGCTGAGACGCGTGTTCGTGAATATGAGAAGGTCTCCGCGCTTGAGGTTATTGTACGATACCTTGGGCCACTTTTCGTTGTTGCCCTGTTGCTTTGACCCTGCCGAAGTCTTCACCCCAACGTGCTTAAGCACGTACGCGGTGTAGCCCGAACAATCGAAGCTGTTAGGTCCCTTGCCCGCAGTTTTATAGGGCGTTCCGAGCAGGCTCGCCGCGAATGTTATCGTCTCTTCGATTATTGCGATATTGCTTTCGGTGCCCAGGTCGACAACGTAGTCGCTGACTCGCGTTTCGTTTTTATCGTCTGAGGCATCGCTTGTGCCGGATGAGCGCGCAGGCTCGCTTTTCGGCTTGCCTGTAAACAGCAGCGTATAGGTTTCCTGCCCCACCACGCCGTCCACCTTCAAATCGTTGTTCCTCTGAAATGACTTAACCGCTGTTTCGGTGACGGAACCGAAATAAGAGGTAACCTCACCGTCAAAATAGCCGTACTTGCTAAGGCGCTGCTGCACCGCCTGGATGAGAGCTCCCGCATCCCCCTTGCGAAGGGATTCAAAATCGCTGTCCGCCTCCTCGGCGGTCGCGGAATTATGTATCTCCCTAGAACTGGGTATTGCAGAATAGTCACTGCCGTAAAGTGCTTTCTGGGTTGCGATACCCGCAATGCCGTCCGCAGTCAGTCCTTTCTTTTTTTGGTATGCTATGACCGCTGCAAGGGTAGCTTCCCCAAAGTAGCCTGTGGGTTTGGTTTTTAGGTACCCCTTGCCGTAAAGTTCCTCCTGGAGCTTCTCGACGTACTTATCCTCGTCACCGAACATCATCACTTGGTAGCGCTTGCTCGAAGAAGCGTACGATGTTGAAGCTGTATCCTCGGAGCTGACAGAATCATCCGAAACCTTCCTGGTTTTGGGTATTGCGGTATAATCGCGACCATAGAGTGCCTTTTGGGTGCCTATTCCGGCGATTCCATCCTGCTTTATACCCTTGTCGCGTTGGAATTTTATTATCGCCTCGACGGTCGAAGTTCCGTAATAACCGGTAGGTTTGACGGTAAGAAAGCCAAGCTCGTAAAGTGCTTCTTGCAGGGAGAGCACGTAATCATCCTTGTCCCCCTGCCGCATCACTTGGTATCTCTCCGCCGCCAGAGCGGTGGAAAATACGGGCAAAATGGCCATCAAGAAAGCCGTAAGCAGGCAAATTACGAGGAAGTTCGCTCTTTTATGCATATCATTTCTCCGCATCCCGACATGTTTCTACAATATATTATTACCTCACGACTGACACGTCAACAAATGAAACCAGGTTTTTACATTTAATTCATAATGCGCCAGATACTTGATATATAGTATTCACCGTTGTAGCTTTTTGCCAGCAGGGTTATAATTTATGTAAACAACCATCAGGAGGAAAGCGATGTTCGACCTTCGCAGCGATACGATAACCCAGCCTACTGCCTCCATGCGCGACGCTATGGCTAAGGCAGAAGTCGGCGACGATGTTTTTTCCGAAGACCCCACTATAAACCGCCTTCAGGAACTCGCGGCAGAAAAGACCGGCAAGGAATCCGCGCTTTTTGTGCCCAGCGGAACAATGGGCAACTTGACCGCGATACTGACCCATACCCATTCGGCGCGTATGGGCGAGGTAATTTGCGAGGATAGCTCCCACGTTCGGCTGAACGAAGCGGGCGGCATGGCGGCCTTGGGCGGGTTGATGTGTTGCCCCATTAAGGGCGTTCGCGGCGCGATGAACCCCGACGACATCCGCACTGCCCTCCGCATAGAAGACATTCATCACCCCTCCACCGCCCTCATTTGCATCGAAAACACACACAACTTTGCGGGTGGCGCTGTTGTCCCCCTTGATAATATGGCTGCAATTCGCGCCCTTGCGGACGAGTACAGCCTGCCTG
>CALNBC010000125.1 GCA_937874755.1 uncultured Clostridia bacterium | reverse complement strand
AATTCGCGTTTGAAATGCGCTCTATTTGAGCGCGCATCAGTCGGAACAGCATGGCGACCTCGTTGTCCATCGGTGGGAGTTCCGTATCTGTTGCCCAATCTATGAGCGCAAGTAAGAGGTCACCACGGCGCACGGGTTCCAGTCTCCGTAATTCTTCATAAAAATCCGAATGGATAGAAAAAGCTTTTCGCGCCACGGTATCGCCCCCTTAGAATTCCTCAAGTCTGCGCCGTAACGCCTCGACATTGATTAACTGCTTGCGCCCGCATGGGACACTTTTTACAAAGCCGTCTTTCAGCCATCGCCTGATGGTATATTCGGGTAAGCCTAACGCCTCGGCGCATTTGCGCGGTGGCAACATCAGGGGCGGCGGGCTTTGGAGTACGCGCATCTCGTCGCTGGCCATGCTATGCCTCCTCCTGCTCGGCCTTTTTCGCGCCGACGTAAACCATCAAGTCGTCGCGGTTTACGCGCCACGAGTTGCCGACCTTGACGGCAGGAAACTTTCCGGCGTTTGAAAGCCGCTTTATATATTCTGCCGACATCCCTACGATGCGCGCTGCGTATGGTAAATCCAGCAACACGGGAACATCGTTCCAGTCGGTGACGTGAGCCGTATACTTCATTCTGCTTCCCTCCAATTTATCCCGAAAAGTATTGACTATCACAATAATACGAGGTAAGATGTCATTAGTAAATGCCCTTACAGGTGCCACAAATCCGATTATCGGCAGGGAGGTGTTAATTCTGGATAACATTTGGTGCATCGGTGACCGTGTAAAAGAGGCCCGTGCAGCTGCCGACCTCTCGCAAGATGAATTGGGAGAGAAAATCGGTGTAAAGCGACAGACGATAGGAAAATGGGAGAGCGGCGACACGTACCCTGATACGGAGAATTTAGAGAAACTCTGCATAGCGTTCGATTGCGATTTGGCCTATTTGCTCGGAGAAATCAAACAGAGGCGGCGCATTACAGCCGATGTCTCGGAGGTCACCGGCCTGTCCGAGGATGCCGTAGAATACTTGTCCAAGCTGAACCGTAACGCACAAAACCTTGTGACGTGGCGGCTTGATGACGACACAAATAAAACGCCGCTCGACAATCCATTTCAGCAGGAAATCGATGTAATAAATGCTCTGCTGGAGGACGCGATGTCGAACGCTCCCGATTCTCCCGCTGCCTTGCGCAATCTTTTTGTGTATGTCCTCCGCTCCCTTCCGGACGCGGAATACTACGAGATTGTTTCTGAAAACGAACACCTCGGCTCGTTTTCTCGTGGTGAGATGGAGGACGCTTCGCTATACACCGGCGTTATGCTTGCGGTGAAGCTATTCAAGCAGAAATTTACCGCTGAACGCCAAAGCGAGCGGCAGTCCGCGCCGGTCGGAGGAGGTGATGGATAGTGGCACGGACTAAGCAAGCATCAAAACTTCCGGTCGGCGTGACAGAGCGCAAAGACCGCCCCGGCCTGTATCGGCTCTCGGTTATGATTGAGGGCAAGCGGTATAGCGAAAACTTCCGCCCGGATGAAAACCTCACCCAGCGACAGCTGCAGAGCGTCCTGCAGAAGCAGATTGATGCTTATCGCGAAAGGGTGGAGCGCGGGGCCTTGCGCGGGCAGGTTACGGACAAGTCTACGCTCGACGAGGCGGCGGAGTGGTATTTCGATACTGCGAGGATGAACATCCGGGAATCCACACTAAGCAAAAGTAAATACACCTACGGGCGGTATATCTCGCCCGACCTCGGCAAGGTTAAAGTAAAAAGCATTACCTCCCCGATGGTGTCGCAGCTGCTGGCAGACTTGCTCGACCACGGCGGCGGGAAAACGTATTACACCGCCTTACCGTCGTTCATCGAGGAAGTCGCGAAGATGCGCGGTGACAGGCCGTTGAAGGAGTTTCTCGCTGAAATCGGTGTAAGCGAGAACGCCTATTATCGCCTCCGCAAGCCAAATCATGAAACGCCCCACCATATCGCTGCGAAAATGAGCGAACACTTCAATGTCCCGCTCGACAAGGCATTTACAAAGACAAAAACACAACGCCCGCTTTCGGCGGGCATGGTGTCCTCGATAACATACACGCTGTCGGCAATATTGACCGCCCTTGTCCGCGCCGACGTGCTGACGCGCAATCCCGTTTTGAGCGCAACAAAGACCCGCATCGGCGAGGCGAAGCGGGGCGCATACCTTGACACGGAGCAATTACCCATATTTCAAGCGGCTCTTAGTCTCGTGAGTGAGGATAGTATTCGCATCGCCTTGACGCTCTGCCTCCAGTTGGGGCTTCGAAGCGGGGAGGCTCGCGCTCTGCGGTGGAATGATGTTGACTATCAAAGCGGCATCGTCCATATCGACCATAATGCGGTGGTGACAGAAAAAGGGCTTATCATTGGCGAGCCAAAGACAAAGCGGTCTATCCGTAAACTCCCGCTGTCGCCCTATCTGCATGCTTTGCTGCTTGAGCATCAAGATGCGCAAGCCTTGTACGCCCGCTCTATCGGCTCGGCGTGGACAGAAATGGGGCTTGTATGCCCGAATCAAACGGGCGGCATTATGGAACGCTCGCGGCTCCATGTGGCGGTGAAGGGCATCATCAAAGCAAATCCCGAATTGCCGCAAGACCTCCACCCGCACAGCCTCCGGCATAGCTTTGTGAGCCTCCTGATATCGAGCGGGCTTGACGTGGTAACGGTGGCGAGCCTCGCCGGGGACACGGTGGATGTCATAACGCGGATTTACGCACACGCACTCAAAGAGCGGGAGGCGGCGGCAATGGATAACATCGGCGGCGTGTTCGCCCAAATCAGCGCGTTACCGGCTGCGCCTCCATTGCGGCTTGTGTCGGCGGACTATTGAGCCGCTCGGGTGGGCAAAAGGTGCATTCAAAAATAGGATTGTCCCACAATTTGTACCACATTCCTGAATTGATGCCTCGAAAAGCCTGTAATGGCGGGATATTTTGAGTATCAGATACTATTGAGTGGGAATAGCAGCCGAAAACCCCCTAACCCTTAATTTACCTGGGTTAGGGGGTTCTTTTAATGCTGGCGTTATGCTTAGCGTACTATGTTTTCCTTATTCGCCGTTAAGTGCAGGCAGGCAATATTCTCTTTGCGGGCTTGCTCCAGCCTTTTGGAGATGTAAATCTGATGTGCGCATACATCCAAGAACTGCTGAGCTCTGAACAACTGCCACCGCCGCCCGTCACTTTGTTATAGCTTTGCTATGCCAGCGCCTTGTTCAAAAAGTCAATCATACCAGCTTCCACTTCATCCCGTAGTTCGAGTTCATTGTGAATTTCATGGCGGTAGCCAGAATAGGCTTTGACGAATACAGGGTTGGAATTTTCGGCCAGCAGATTGGCGACGTGGTACAATCCTTCTCCATAATTGCCGCAGGGGTCCTGGTCGCCGGCAATCAAATACACCGGTAGATTCGACGGCACCATAGCAGCCCATTCTTTGCTTTCGATGAAGCCGTACAACTGCACCAAATCCCAGACGAGTTGCAGAGTGACATCGAAGGAGTTGAAGGGGTCTGCGGCGTGATCTTGTACGACGCGGTTGTCGCTGGCGATCCAGTCGTTAGGGGACTTCGCGTCGGGGATGCGGTCGGTCATGCCCATGAAGGCCATCGCCATCCATGCTCCAGCGGGTTGATAGGGGTCAGCTTCGAAGGCGGCTTTGAAGCCCGGGTCGTGCAGCGCGACCTCGGATCCTTTCATTTGGGAAACTACGCCGCAAAGGATCAGCGCGGCCAGGTCTTCGCCATACAGCGCGGCATAGCCTCGGGCTATCATCGAGCCCCAGCTGTGCCCATACATGCAGTAAGGAATGTTAGGGTAGTCCTTAATCGCTATGTCGTGGAGAGCGCGCTCGTCTTTGATATAGGTCGTGTAGTCGATGGAATGGGGGTCGCCCAGGGTGCCGCTGTCCACTCCTGTTTTGCCGTGGCCTATGTGGTCGTCTGCGTACACGACAAAACCCGCTGCCTGGAGCGCCGAAATCATGTGGAGATAACGGCGGGAGTGTTCGCCGAACCCGTGAACGAGTTGGACGATTGCCTTAGGAGCGCCAAGGGGGCTGTACGACCAAGCGCGGATAGTGTCGCGACCGTTCGCCGACGGGTAGTTGATTTCCCGAATGGACATGATGAAACCTCCTTTTGTAGTGGGGTTAAGGGAGAGTCGTTCCGGGTTCTTTATTTTATACCGGGATCGCGTATTCCGGCATTTCCGCCGATTGGTCGAGAGCGCAGTCAAAAAAGCTTTATTAGATTGCAAAAAAGCAGGATAGTTGACTATTATGGTCGAAGGATACTTTCGAATTTTAGTAAAAATGCGGGACAATGGACGTTCGGCAGAATTAGAATGACAGCGGAAGAATGAAGGTACGGATAATATTCGCAAGAAGGACGCGCCGCCGGGAAAAGCATCAGCGCGCAGTGAGAACCGACGAGGTGCGTTTTTGGAGCATCCGTCGGATATTATCAGAGTTATATATACTAATTCTATTATATATATAATCGGGTATGCCGTCAACAGCTAAGTATTTATCTAGTTTAGCTATTCATCAAGGCTAGCACAGGTAATAGAACCATCGCTGCTGTGAAAGTTTTCTTCATGGCAATAACCCTCTCCATTATATAATTATATTTGGCGTGATTTATAATAATTATATTTGGCGTGATTTATAATAATTATAGAATACACTGGATTCCTACAATCGCATATGATTATTTACACTTTATTGAAATGAATATTCAATATAGCTTGCTAATTGCGCTGCTTTGCCACATATTATACAGAGTTATTCAGAAAGCCCACAGTAACTACAAAATCAGAAAAAAGACGAGCCTTTGAAGGTTCGTCCTTTTTATTTACAAGGCTTTAACTGTTCTATTCAGAGTCAAAATCAAAGAACTCCGCCCATTTTTCCAGGTCATCTACGGGGTCGAATTCTTGCTCTCCGTCTTTGCGAATGACGTGGCGCCTGCCATCCTTGCATACGCTGCCGTCGCTGTTGACGTAAACGGAAAACTCCAGTCTGTCATCCATGTAGTACTCGACGTAATACAGATGCCCGTCTTCCTCGGTGCATGCGCCCGTTTGCTCGAATTGGCGCTCCATCAGGAATACGAGGTCATCCATCAGCCAATCCAGTTCCTGACTGGTCTTGCGCGACCGCTCCACCTTTGTTCCTATAGCCAAATCTTCCGCTACGATGCGCGTTATGAGCGTAGGGCGAATCGTAGTCAACTTGCAGGCGACGAGTGCCATGCACAGGGAAATGACAAGCGCTAAGGCATTTACTATTTTTCGCATAATATAACCTCACCTGCCAAACGACGAAGTATTGCCGGGGACTGCCTTTGTTTATGCGTTGTAGGTGCTCTCGGGAGCGAAGGACAGTCGGCGGGCAAATGCAAGAAAACAATGGAAATACCAGAAAATGTATTTTCATAATACTTCCGATTGCATACAACGTCAATTAAAAAAAGGTCATACTCTTATTAAGTGTGTTGAGTTGCACGGCTTGTCAAGCCGACTGTTGAGTTTTTACGTCACTTTTGTTATATTGTTTTCGAATAAGTGATGATGAAAAAGGAATCCGCATGAAAATACTCTGCCTCGGCGACAGTCTGACCTTCGGGAGTGTCGGTCACACATACCTAAGCTATCTCGGTTCCCAAATTTCTGCCGTAAACAAAGGCAAAAACGGCGATACCACTAGGGGCGCTGCCCGGCGCCTGAAGAGGTACCTTCGCAGCCCTCGCTATTCGGATATTTCGACCTATGTAGTCTCCGTCGGCACCAACGACCTGCTCGGCCCTTACCTCGCCACGCTGTCGCCCTTTTGGAAGCTCATAATGAAGCCGAGGGGCATCTATAAGCGATGCATTTACAAAGACGCCACCTTTGCCTCCGAATACGAAAAAATGCTATTCGCCCTGGAACGGTCCAACAAAAAAACAGTCCTAGTGGGGTTGCCGTACTCAGAAATAGAAGGAATCCCCTTGGACAGGTTCAGGGCGCGAAGCGCAATAATACAAGAGCTCGCAGCTAAACACGGAATTCCGTTCATCGATTTGTACTCGCTTCAGCTTTCCGCGGTAGAACAGCCCGGCACGCCCTATTCCTGGGGATTCATAGGTGTTGTACGGGTGTTGGACGCGGCGACCATGCTGGTCGCGCCACGTAGCAAAGCCTGGTTTCCCAAGTTGCGCGACCTGCGGCTGACGGTGGACGGAATACACTTCAATGCCCTGTCGGCAAGGATGCTGGGGGAGGAAGTTAGCAAGGTGCTACTGGAGGAGGATGAATCCCGGACTCGACAGCCGCTTGTGCAGTAGCGCAATCATACGCATAACATAAATAAAAGAAACACGAACGGGCGCGCTCCCAAAACATTGGCCAAAATGCCAGCTTCAATCGGTTATTAGGGAAGAGCGCGAAGCGCTCCTTACCCTATTCAATAACTCAGGCAAAGGTTCGTCATTTTTTGCTTGTATGATGCTCTCCTGCCTGGATGAATACCCGGCATAGACCGAGATTTCCGCCTGTTCGCTGCCTTGAGTGTATTGCGCCACCGCGCAGAGCGAATAAACAACAGGGGAATCCGCGGCCCACACCTCTTTATGAATCATATACACGTCGTCTTTGTCTTTCCACTTTTCATAATGAGCGCCCAACAGATATTTCAAATAGACATCCGACGGGCGTTCCACGTCAATGAATGAGCTGCTGCCAATGCTGTCCTCCGTCTGCGCCATCATGGAAAGCTTGAAGGCATAAAGGCTGAGCTCGCTCTGTGCCCATTTGGCTAAGTCCTCTACCGAATCACCCGGATCTACGGTATTTTTGACAGCGTAATTGTCCTTCCTGACCATCACTTCGACAGCGCTCTCCTCCTCCCCGACAATATTCACAAAGACCATGCAAGAGCCGTCATTAAGAGTGATTTGTTTTTGCGCATTAAAACTGCGCTGAACCTTTTTTGGAAAAACCAGCTCTGAAAAATCAAATTCGCCCAGATTGTAGACTGCATCTTTCAACTTTTCGTTCAGCTTGGAATTGCGGCTCTTTGACACAGCAATATAAGTGGTGTAGGGGTTCTTCAAATCTTCTGCTGTTATCAGTCGGTTCGCCCGAACGACTTCTTCTCCTTCCAATATCGTTTTTTTCCTTTTAGAGTGTATCTGGCGCGTTTGATGAATCACTTCGTCTCCCACCCAACCCTTATTGATTTTGACACTACAGGCAAAGGAGCCATCAAGCGTAATACCCCCCATGCCCGCTTCTGTCTGATACAGTAAAAGTGGGTTTTCCTTCGTAATGGCGGGATTCAGGGCGAGGGTGTTCACCCAAGTAAAGGGCGTGTAATATCCGCCCTCCCATTTTAAGTAAGCTTCACCTCTTGACTCGCCGATGGAGCCTTCCCCTTCATCCAATATGCGCACGGAATCTAGGCGGAGGGCAGAAAAGCCATCTCCCACCACGGCGAAGTAAAACCTGTTTACCGGATTCAGATTTTCGTCGTAATAAGCGAAAGGCTGGCCGACTAGGTTATAGGTCAATTCGTAAAAAGGCGGCTCCGGGATATCCGGTCCGTCCAAATCGCCATCCTCGACACACATATGCCAGGAGTAATCTACAGCATCAATCTCGTCCGCTCCATAATACATGCGGGTTTCTGTATATGCCAGATACTTCACCGCTCTGGGGACCTTCGGCGTCAGTATCCACAAGCCAGGCGTTTGGGCGGGTTTATCCTGTTCAACAATCAAATCAGTAGCTGCGAAGGTAGGTACGGCGGCACAAAGCATGATAACTGTCACCATAACTAAGCATAAGGTAATTCTATTATGTTTCATGAATAGTCTCCCTTTGGACGTGCGCAGAGAAGAGTTGGAGGTAGTGATGTTGCAACAATCAATGTTGATATTGACTTTGTTATATTATACCACCTATATCCATACTAGTCGTTAATTGTTTGTAAACTTACATTTAGTAAGATTCCTTTGTGCATCACAGATTTTAGTATTGTAACTGTGTCAGCAAGCAGCCTTCGCCAGTCGGCTTCCAAACCAGTCATGTATCCACAGTCCCGAAAAGCAGGTCGCCGCGTTCGCGTTCTGGTTTTTCCCCCGCCCGGGTCTTTTCGTCTGGACGGTTCACTGTGCAAGCCCTCAGTTCGCAATGGTCGCCTTCCTCGCGTCCGCTCGAAATTCTCCCTTACTCACTGGACCTCCTCCCTCTCCCGCCCGTGTCGGTTCGTCTGTCCACAGGAAGCAGACTAGGGAGGATGGGAAAAACGCAAGAGCAAAGCAAAAAGCACCCTGTTGGGTGCTTTCAGCCTGTCAAAGAAAAGGAGTTTTCACGCAAGAGAGAGCTCCTTTTTCCATA
>CALNBC010000124.1 GCA_937874755.1 uncultured Clostridia bacterium | reverse complement strand
AGACGTATTCCGTGAAGTATATGTCAACGTGACTAACATTGAGAGCCGGAATAGGAACCTGAAAGCCCGCCTGCAAAATTGTTGCAAGAGAACCCTGCGCCGACAAGTGGCAGAATATGTGCCGTATACCAATCGAACGACTATAACGCAAGAATATACACCAAGCCAGGACGAGGAGCAATTATACACGGATGTGTCTAATTATTTGCAGCGGGAACGGCTTCACGCTTTCCCGCAAGGACAACGCCAACTCCTGATGTTGGTGGCAAGGAAGTTGCTCGCATCGTCGTCAATGGCGATTCACGGCACTCTGTCTACCATTATCGACCGCCTGAACCTAAAATTAAGTGATTATCAAGCCCAGTTGGAGTTGACAGACTTTGATGATTACGACGGCATCGAGGAGCTCATTGACGAGGAATCGAACGGCGACGATAACGGCGCGGTTGATGAAATGGCGGCAGACTATGAGGGCATACGAGCCGAAATCGAAGAACTGAAGCAATTTGCCGCTCTTGCTAAAAGAATCACAACCAACGCCAAAGGCGACAACCTTCTGACTGCACTTAATCGCGGATTTGAAAAGAACCAACAGCTTGGCGGTGCAAGAAAGGCGGTAATATTTACCGAGTCAAAGCGGACGCAGCAATACCTTATGAATCTGCTTTCCCAAAATGGTTACGAAGGACAGATTGTATTTCTGGACGGATCGAACAACGACCCTGTATCTATTCGCGTTTATAAGGAATGGCGAGAGCGGCATAAAAACGATGGTAGAATTTCAGGTTCAACGGCAGCGGATAAAAAATCAGCGATTGTTGAGGAGTTCCGTGACCGCGCTTCCATTCTCATTGGAACAGAAGCTGCAGCCGAGGGAATTAACCTGCAATTTTGCAACATCGTAGTCAACTACGACTTGCCTTGGAACCCCCAACGCATAGAGCAGCGAATAGGCCGTTGCCACCGCTATGGGCAAAAAAATGACGTTATAGTCATCAACTTTCTTAATCGCGCCAATGCTGCCGATGAGAGGGTATTTGAATTGCTATCACAGAAGTTTAGGCTGTTTGATGGTGTGTTCGGTTCGTCCGATGAAGTGCTCGGAGCAATTGAGGACGGTGTGGATTTTGAAAAGCGTATCCTTGATATTTACCAGACCTGCCGTCATCCCAACGAAATCAAAGTGGCTTTTGACCGCTTACAGGAGGAACTGTCTGAACAGATAAATGAAAATATCACTAAAGCGCGACAGTCTATATTAGAGAACCTTGACGAGAGCGTTGCAAGCCGCTTAAGGGGTTGCCAAAAGGATACAGAGGATGGAATGAGCAAGTTTAGCCAGTGGCTGTATCGGTTCTTCTTAATGAAAGGTGCGGAGCGGGTTGAACCGCTTGACCAGTTGCGATTTGCTTACATAGAAAACGGTGAACGTAAGACTTATAACCTCCGTTGGAAAGACGCGGAAGCACTACATGATGAGTTTTTACGCCGGGATGGTGAACCTTGCCTCGGCTGGCTCACAGAAGCTATGAATACGGAAACACCGACTGTCACTATTCAATTTGACTATTCAAATTCCAACAGAAATTTTGGTTTCTTAAATGCGCATCTGGGGCTAAAAGGTGTTATTTCTCTAGAAAAGCTAATCCACAAAGGCATAGATAACGAGGAACATCTGATTATCTCGGTTATCACGGAAGACGGTACTCATGTTGATGACGAGTCGGTAGTCGATATTATGCAATTGCCATCTACTATCCTTGGAACGTGTTCTCCTGAAACAAATGAACTCATTAGGCTTCGTCAAGAAGGTATTCAGCGCCAAAAAGATGAAATAGCTGAGCGTAATAAAAATCTGTTTTTAGAGCATCAAGCGAAGTTGGAAGCCTATACCGAAGACCTTAAAGACGCTCTGCAAAAGTACCTTAGAGCAACGCGCAAAGAAATTAGCGAAAAAAAGAAAGCCTCTCATTCTTTAAAAGACTCAGGAACGCTTGCCGAAATGTTGGATTTGCAAGCCGAGATAAATAAGCTCGAAACTACACTTAAAAAAAAGCAAAGAGAGCTTTATGATGAAGAGGACAGATTGGAGAGAGAGAGGGATGCTTTCTTGGAAGATATCCGCAGCCGCCTAAACGGTGAGATTGAAACTGAAA
>CALNBC010000123.1 GCA_937874755.1 uncultured Clostridia bacterium | reverse complement strand
GGGCAAAAAAGGCACTGTGACTTGGGCAAACGAAGCTTACCTTTCGCTTTTGGGCGGCTATGCGCTCACCGCCTTTACCCGCACCTTTGACCCGCGTTTCCCCGGCAACGAGGAGAACGTTCGCATAAGGGACCGGATACTAGACCTTTATGCGCTACCCCTCTCGGAAAGCGGCTTTGAGCCCGGTCAAAAGAGCTGTTTTATTTATCTCATCGACCGCACCCAGGAGCGACTTGACCTTGAATGCGCCAACAATGCGGAATCCGCAATCATATTCGCCCAGATAGACAATTACGAGGAGCTTTCGGACAACGACCTCGAATCCACACGAAACGCCGAAGCTGTGCTGACGGAGAGCATCACCTCCTCGGGCGGTATCTGCCGCAAGTACGACAGGGGTAAGTACCTCATAGTGATGGAGCGCGAGAAGGTACTCGAGCTTCGCAAGAAGAAATTTGCCGTACTGGACGCGGTTCGTGACATCAAGACTAGCTCCGCAATGCCGGTGACGGTTTCCCTCGCGGTAGGCATGGGCAAAAGCGTCCAAGAGAGCGAGGGCTTCGCCCGCCAAGCTATGGATCTTGCCCAGGGGCGCGGCGGCGACCAGTGCGTCATCAACGAAAACGGTTCATTTTCCTTCTTCGGCGGCAGGGCGCAGATAGGCGAGCGCCACTCGCGGGTCAAAACCCGGGTATTTGCCACAGCCCTGTCCAACCTCATCGCCGAAAGTTCCCAGGTGCTTATCATGGGGCATCGCGCGCCTGATTTTGATTGCGCCGGCGCCGCAACAGGGGTCGCGAGGTGCGTCCGCGCACTGAAAAAGCCAGTCTATATGGTAATCGAAGGCAAAAACGCCGCGATAATCCCCTTTTTGGACGAGCTTGCCGCGAGGCCGGAGTATGACGGCTTCGTCATATCCCCCGAGAAGGCGGAGCGCATCGTCACGCCCGACACTCTGGTTTTTCTGGTGGACACCCAGCGCCAGCATTCCGCCCCCGTTCCAGAGCTTTTGGATCGCGTCCGCTCGATAGTCGTCATCGACCACCATCGAAAGGGACTGGATTCCTACGCTTCTGCGACCTTGCAGTACACCGAGCCCACCGCTTCTTCCACTTCCGAACTGGTGGCGGAAAGCATCCAGTATTTTAAGCCGGACGTCAGACCCACCCCCTTCGAGGCTTCCATGCTGATGGCAGGAATCATGGTGGACACCAAGAGTTTTTCCGTCAGCACGGGGGCGCGCACCTTCGAGGCGGCGGGTTACCTTCGCCGTTGCGGTTCTGACGCAGGCTTCATACGCCAGCTAAGGCAGGACGATATGGAGACGTTCAACGACCGCGCGGCGACCGTCAAAACCGCAAGGCTGCTCATGCCCGGAGTTGCCGTTGCAGTCTGCCCGCCCGGTATCAGCAACCCCACGCTGCTCGCCGCACAGGCGGCAGACACGCTGACCACCATCAAGGGCATAGAGGTGGCGTTCGTGCTTGCCGAAAGCGGGCCGAACGCTTCGATCTCCGCCCGCTCCATTGGCGATTTCAATGTGCAGCTCGTGCTGGAAGCGGTTGGTGGCGGGGGTCAGCTCACCCTTAATAAGTCAAATATTGAAAT
>CALNBC010000122.1 GCA_937874755.1 uncultured Clostridia bacterium | reverse complement strand
GGGAGCAGGATGTTATCGCCGCCATGGAAAAAGCGGGTTACCGCGTGCGCAAAGCCGACCACATGGGTGAATGGTGCGCAATCGCCTGCGCGAGGAGATAGCATGAACCGTTTTTTCGTCGACAAATCTAATATAGACGGCGGCCACGCCAGGATTTTCGGCGAGGACGTCGACCATATTTCAAAGGTGCTCCGATTGAAGGAAGGCAGCGAAATCCGCGTCTGCGACGGCGAGCGCCGCGAGTGGAACGCGAGGATAGACTCCATAGGCAAAAAGGCCGTGCTGGTCGAGCTAATAAGCCCCATAGCGGCTACCACCGAACCAGACTGCTGCATAACGCTCTATCAGGGCATCCAAAAATCAGGCAAGTTTGAAACGGTGGTGCAAAAGGGCGTCGAGCTGGGCGTATCCGCCTTCGTGCCCTTCAATTGCGAACGCGCCGTGGCGAAGCCTTGGAGCGCGTCGGACAACCGCTGCGCTCGATATTCCCGGGTATCTTTAGAAGCGGCAAAGCAGTGCGGCAGGGGGATAATCCCTAAGGTCGAGCCGCCCATCAGTTTCGACGAGCTTTGCGAGCGGGCCGGCAGGCACGAATTGACCTTGCTGCTGTGGGAAGAAGAGCGGGAGCGCTCGCTCAAGGACGCTCTGCGCGCCCATATGGAAGCGAAGGACATCGCCCTCATAATCGGTCCCGAAGGCGGCATTTCCAAGGATGAGGCGAGGCGCCTGTGCGATTGCGGCGCGGTGTCCGTTTCTTTGGGAGCGAGGATACTGCGTACTGAGACCGCGGGTCCCGCCGCCGCCGCGATGACATTATACGAAAAGGATGATATGGCCCCGTGAGAGTTTCTTTCTGCACCCTGGGGTGCAAGGTCAACCAATACGATACCGAATCCATGATGTCCCTGTTCGCCGAAGCGGGCTGGGATATCGTCGACTTTGGGGAGGAGTGCGAGGTCTCGCTGATAAATTCCTGCACAGTTACCGCCACGGGGGACAAAAAAACCCGCCAGATGGCATCCCGCGCCCACACAAAAAACCCTGAAGGCATAGTAATCGTCGCAGGGTGCGGCGCCCAGAAGGCGGCGGAGGAGATGCTTGCCCTGCCGGGAGTTTATGTTGCCTTGGGGAATAAAAACCGTTCCCTCGCCCCCGAGCTTGCCGCGAGAGCCTGGGAGACGCGGGAAAAGCACAATGCCGTTGGCGACATCATGAAGGAGCGCGTGTTCGAAGAGCTCCCGGCGATGACCGACGGTCGAACCCGAGCGACGCTGAAGATTCAGGACGGTTGCAACCGCTTCTGCTCGTATTGCATAATCCCCTTCACTCGCGGTCCTGTGCGCAGCAGGCAACCTGAAAACGTGCTAAAAGAGGTAAAAAGGCTTGCCGCAGAAGGCTTTATGGAATTTGTGCTTACGGGAATACACCTCGCGTCCTACGGCAGGGACATCGAAACCGACCTTATTGCAATAATAGAGCGCGTCTGCGCTCTGGATGGCGTCAAGCGGGTACGCCTTGGGTCTTTGGAGCCGCTGATACTGACCGAAGACTTCTGCGCCCGCTGCGCCGCCCAAAGCAAGGTCTGCCGCCAGTTCCACATTTCCCTGCAAAGCGGGTGCGACAGCGTACTGGCGCGTATGAACAGGCGCTACACGGCGGACGAATACGCGCATGGCATAGAAACACTTAGAAAATACATGCCCGAAGCCGCCGTGACAACCGATGTGATTGCGGGCTTCCCGGGAGAGACCGAGGAGGAACATCGCAAGACCCTCGAGTTTATCGCGCGCATTGCTTTCGCCAGGGTTCACGTTTTTCCCTATTCCCGGCGACCCGGAACAAAGGCGGCTGAGCTTATTGACCTCCCAAAGCGCGTCAAGAGCGCGAGAGCTGCGGAGCTTATAGAGCTTGGCAGACGCTTGGAGCATGCGTACATCGATTCTGCCTTGGGAAGCGTGCAAAGCGTGCTGCTCGAACAAGAGGATGCATCGGGGAGGATGACGGGTTACACCGGAACGTATATCCATACTGCGGTCAACGGCGGCAGCCATGGAGAGATAGTCGATGTTAAGCTGCTTAAAAGAGAGGGAGAAACGGCGCTGGGCGAAATAGCTGGGGATAGCGCAGAAAGCGCCAATGAATGAACTGTGACCTCTTTGAAATATTTTGTGACTGAAAAGAAGGATATTCCAAAAACCCGCAGAATAAATATAAGGTTGATGCTGTTTCGATAAAAATTATGCAAGGGGGTTGCGCATGGATTGCATCTTTTGCAAAATAGTCACCGGTGAGATATCTTCAAAAAAAATATTCGAGGATGAGCTTTGCCTCGCGTTTTACGATACCGCACCCGCAGCGCCGGTTCACGCTTTGGTCATTCCCAAGCAGCACGTCTCCTCAGTACTCGAAGCGGACGATGAAGGGCTGCTGGGGCATCTCCTCTCCGTCGCGAGGGACATTGCCAAGTCCGAAGGTTTATCTGAAAGCGGTTTTCGCCTTGTCATCAACACAGGCAAGGACGGCGGTCAATCCGTCAACCACCTTCACATTCACATACTAGGCGGCAGAAGTCTCGCATGGCCGCCAGGCTAAACAAATCCTTAGTATTTTCAAATAACTTGACTTGGCGTCGCTCATAAAGTATAATGAATAAGGTATCTGTGAAGTATATCAAAAACAGTATGCCGCGCGATGTTGAGCGTTATTTTCGGAGGGGGTGAGAAAGGGTATGTCTGAAGTCCGTGTGGGAGAGAACGAAACTCTCGAAAGCGCCCTGAAACGTTTCAAGCGCAAATGCGCCCGCGCCGGTGTTTTGGCCGAGGTAC
>CALNBC010000121.1 GCA_937874755.1 uncultured Clostridia bacterium | reverse complement strand
AACCCCGGATGAATCGCGTCGCAATGGGTGCCCAGCGCAGCCGCGATAATGTTGCGCTGATTAAGGTAGCTCTCGTTCGGGCGGTTTCCGCCTATGCATACTGTGACCGTAGCCAGCGTCACAAAGAGCGAATCGCGGTCCGCCTCGGAATATACGGCTACGGTCTCAATGTTCATATCTCGGCAGGCGCGGATTATGCGTACTGCGATTTCGCCGCGGTTCGCAACGAGCACTCGCTTTATCATGGCTGCGCTCCGATGGTTATCAGCGGCTTGCCGTATTCTGCTAGCTCGCCGTCGGTAAAGTGGATTTCATTTATGATACCGCCGCAAGGCGAGGTCACTTCGCTAAAAAGCTTCATCGCTTCTATCAAGCAGAGAGCGTCACCCTTTTGCACCGTATCCCCCACAGAGACGAGGGGCTTTTGACCGGGTTCACGCGCCCGGTAAACCGACCCAACTATAGGGGCGGTGACGATGGTATTGTCGCTGCTTGCGGTTTGCTCTTGCTCCCGTTCTGCAGGCCGCTGCACAGTTTTTGCGGCAGTTTGGGCAGGGGGTAGGACAGCGGAAACAGGATCAGGAGATTTTTCCAGAGTTATTTTTACTGTTTTATCCTCGTAGTGCAAACGAGAAAGCGAGGACGCTTCCACCGCTGCAATCATTTCCTGAATCGCTTTGATATCCATTTAAGCTCCTATTGCTAGCTTTCGTTTTGCTTGCTGTCTATCAGCGTAACGATATCCTTTACCAGTTTCACGTTCTGCGCTTCTTCGTCGGGCAAAGAAATGCCGAACTCGTCCTCAAGCGCCATGATAAGCTCTACTACAGAAAGGGAATCCGCTCCCAAGTCTTCGACTATGCTGGCTTCGAGTACTACGGCTTCGGGTTCGCACCCGAGGGAACTCACTATGGTCTGTTTTACCTTTTCAAAGGTTGTCATTGATGTACTCCTCGATTCATTTACTTAAATAGATTTAATTAAATTCCGTAAAGCATTATACAATATCTAGCTCTATTGTCAATAGGAAAACGCTATTTGTAAGAATATCGTCATCTTTTAAACAGACAATCGACAAATAAAATTATGATTGCTTAAAATGCGCTATTCCGACGGACTACCGGCGATGCTCGCTCTGAAGCACGGTTGTCACCCTAATTAAATTATGCCCCGGTGTGACCGTGGGCATTTGTATTTTTAGATCTTTTTCCTCAGTATATCCAAGGGCTTAAGAGGATCATTTGTGTATAGCCAAAGCTTTTGCGCCGGGTGTGGCGCGGACACAACCTCTTTGCCGTCCTCAGTTTCCAGCCTGTCGATCGATATTTCCTTGCCGAGGCTGCCCGGGGTGAGTAGCTCAAGAATGTCGTCCGCAAAGAAGCGGTTTTTCTGCATGATGAGCGCTCTGCCGTTCGCAGGGTCGGCTTCGAGTACGACGGCGACGAATTCGTGGGTCTGGGGGCTATCGTTGCATTCGGTCTGTTCGGTTGTGTCGCCGCCGAAATAAAACCCGGTGGTGTACGGTCTGTGGCGGGGCTTTTCCAGCTCCGCTTCCAGAGCTTCGTCAAAGGGTGCTCCCGCGGCAAGGTCGTCGAGGGCGAGACGGTACGCGTTGGTAATCGCTGCGACGTAGAGCGCGGTCTTGGTGCGACCCTCTATCTTTGCGCTGACGACTCCCGCGTCGCGCAGTTCTTTCAGGGAAGCTATCATCTTCAAATCCCGGGAGTTGAGTATATACGTTCCGCGCTCGTCCTCCTCTACGGGCATCCAAAGCCCGTCCTTGCCGCGCTCGCGTATCTCGTAGCGCCATCGGCAGGGCTGGACGCATTCCCCCCGGTTGCCGTCCCGACCGTTCAGAAAATTGCTTAGCAGGCAGCGCCCCGAATAAGAGACGCACATCGCGCCGTGCACAAAGGCTTCTAGCTCGAGGGTATCGGGGGTCTCTTGCCGTATTTCGCGAATTTCTTCCAGGGAGAGCTCCCGGGCGAGAACTATCCGTTTTATTCCTATGGAATGCCAGAAGCGCGCAGCCGCTGCGTTTGTGGTGTTCGCCTGGGTAGAAAGGTGCAGTTCCATTTGGGGGATGTGGGTCTTGCAGGCGTCTATAACCGCGGGGTCGCTCACTATAAGCGCGTCAACCTTGCATTCTTCGAACCGCCTGAGCGTTTCGGGGAGGGAACGAAGGTCCTCGTTGCGCAAAAAAGCGTTAACCGTGACATAAATCCGTTTGCCCTGCGTATGGGTGTATTCTGCCGCTTGAGCAAGCTCGTCTAAAGTAAAGTTATCCGCCATGGCTCGAAGCCCGAAAATCTTTGTGCCGCAGTATACGGCGTCTGCCCCGTAATGAAGGGCGTATCTGAGCCTTTCGAAGTTGCCGGCGGGGGATAAAAGTTCCATTTGCCCTCCAAGTAAGCGAACGCCCCCAAAAGAGCGTTCGGTTTGTTTGATTACAGCCGAAAATCAGCTTTGATTTGCTTCGTCTGCTTGTTGCCAGAGATTCCTGTACTGCTCTACGTTCGCGTTGTGTTCTTCCAGAGTTTTCGAGAAAACCAGCTCGCCGGATTCAGGCTCCTTCAGGCAAAAATACAAGTAACCATTCTCTAGGTGTTCTGCATCCGGATAGAGTGCTGCCTCGATAGCTGCCTTGCCGGGGTTGCATATCGGTCCAAGGGGCAGTCCCTTATTGGCGTACGTGTTGTAGGGAGAAGCTATGGAAAGCTCCTCTGCGGTGAATATGAGCTTGCGGCTCTTGAGTATGTATTGTATGGTAGCGTCGGACTGGAGCGACATATCTTGTTTCAGCCTGTTGTGGAACACGGCGGAGACCTTGGCGAAGTCCGCGCTTTTGGCTTCTTTTTCGATCATGGAGGCAAGGGTGATAACCTGATCCATTGTCATGCCCATATCTTCTGCGCGGAGTATGTACGCCTCGGAGATAACTCCATAAAACCGAGTGGTCATCTTGTTGATGATTGTTTCCTCGCTGCTGCCAGCATAAACCTCGTAAGTGTCTGGGAAGAGGTACCCTTCCAGAGCGGTAGCTCTGCCCACGGCCTCATCGGAGGAAATCATCAATTCGTTGGTGGTAATGCCTTTCATGGTGGAGCAAAGCTTGAGGAAGCGATCTTCGGAGGTCAGTACACCCTGCTTGACCAAGCTTTTAGCCATGTCCTCCGCAGTCATGCCTTCTATCAGCGTATACTTGATGGTTTCTTGGACTGTGCCGTCCCCCGCTGCGAGCATATCCACAATTTCGGGTATGGTCATTCCACGGTTGAAGGTGTAAGTTCCCGAGCGCAGTTTCGAGCCGACGCCGGTGAAGTCCACGTACACCTTGAATACCGCCTTGTTGCGGATGAGCTGGTTCTTGCCGAGGGAACCATCCTCCTGTTCATCGTAGAGCAGATTGGCAATCGCGCTGGAGGAGGAACCTTTTTTGACGGTTACCACCACCGCGCTATCGTCGTTGACGTCTACTGGGCGGTACAGCTTGTCCATAACAATGTTAAAGCCTATCACCGCCAAAACTATGACAATAGCAAGGCTTATGAGGAATATCGCGGCAGGGCGCAATATCCGCCAGGTGCGCTGAGGTGCACTCAGGGCGAAAAAGCTGTCCAGCGGGTCATCCCCGGCGTGATTGGGCTTTTTCTGTGCCAATTGACAGACCTCCTGCTTGTGTTTGAACCATTATACCCCGCGAGGCCTTGCTTGTCACGTAAACAGAGTATTGCGAAAACCGTGGCAGTGGGTCAAACCTCCTGAATGATGGGGAGTATCACCGGGTTGCGCTTTGTTTTTTTATAGAAGAAATCCTTCAGCGCGTTCCTGGTACCGTTCTTGATGGCTGACCAATCGGAGCGCGGGCGGGATTCGAACTCCTCCATGACCTTTCGCGCAACTTCCCGCGCCTCGTCTATGAGATCCTCGCTTTCGCGCACGTACACAAAGCCGCGAGTGATTACGTCCGGTCCGGACAACAGTTTTCCGTTCTTTTTGGAAAGCGCGACTACGACTATGACAAGTCCGTCCTCAGATAGTAGCTTCCTGTCCCTAAGTACGATATTGCCTATGTCGCCCACGCCCGAGCCGTCTATCATGATGGAGCCGGAAGCGACGTTGGAGGTCTTCTGCATGCTGTTTTTTGTGAACTCGACCACTTCGCCAATGCCCGCAACCATGCAGTTTTCGGCGGGGATGCCCATATCTACCGCTAGATTGATATGGTTCATAAGGTGGCGGTATTCTCCGTGCACTGGGATGAAATACTTGGGCTTTGTCAGGGCGATGATGAGCTTTTGCTCCTCCTGCCTTGCGTGACCGGAAACGTGAATGTCCGCCATGTCCTTATAAATCACCGTCGCGCCCTTTTCACAAAGCTGGTTGATTACGTTGGAAACTGATTTTTCGTTCCCGGGTATTGCGGAAGCGCTTACGATTATCAAATCGCCCTTGCCTATAACTAGCTTGTGGGCAGAACCCGCCATGCGGGAAAGCCCGCTCATGGGCTCGCCCTGGCTACCTGTGGTGATGACGCAAATTTGGTCATCGCGGTATTTTTTCAGCTTGTCGATATCGACCACGTCCTTTTCGGGAACGTCCAGATACCCCAGTTCTGCGGCAAGGGCGGAAATGTTCAGCATGCTCCTGCCTTGGAAGCACACCTTCCGACCGTGGCGAATCGCGCAGTCGCAAATTTGCTGAATCCTGTGGATGTTCGAAGCGAAGGTCGCAACTATGACGCGCCCTGTTGCCGATGCGAAATAGTGTTCGAACGCGTCCCCCACCTTGGATTCGGAGAGAGT
>CALNBC010000120.1 GCA_937874755.1 uncultured Clostridia bacterium | reverse complement strand
GGACAAGTTGACTTCGGCAGAGAAAGGATTGCGAGACAACTTGCCGCCCCATATGCTCAGGGGCGAAATATCAGCTGCAGAAAAAAACATCTCGATTTTATTAGGGCAGCTGGAATTAGTCCAAAAAGAATGCACAAATGCTGCCGAAGATAAGCTCAGGCACTACAGCCAGCAGATCAAATCCGTTCGCAGTACTCAAAAAGGTGTCGAAGGCTATGCGCTGCAGCTATACAGGCAAGGTGCCATATTTATAGACGAAAAAAAGTAGCTATTTCGTTGTTAAGGTTTAGAGGACGACATGAAAGTTTCGGATGTTGCCAAAGTCCCCCAGGGGGCGCATAACATTGCAACCGTCGGCAGCGCTCAGGCGGGCGCAGGTCAGGGGTTTGCCTTTTCGCGGCACATGATGGATTTCAGCCAAGCCCAGCAGCAACAATACATCGAAGATTTAAAGGATAGGATATTCCGCCAGGGCGAGAACATCAAGCGCAAAGCCGACCTCGGTGAATTCGTCCAGTATCGCAAGCTGATAACCGAACTTCTTGAGGTGGTGGCGGGGAACGCCTACAGCTGCACAAAGACCAGCGCGATGGACAAAAGAGGAAGGCGCAACGTATTTGTGCTCATCAAGAGAATTAATGTTCAGTTGGACGAAATGGCTCAGCAGGTTCTACAGGACCAGAAGGAGAATCTCCGCCTGCTTGAAATGGTGGACGATATCCGAGGTTTACTGCTGGATATAATGCTATGAAAAAAGAACGAAAGAGGGCAGTGAAATGCAAATAAACGAAGAACTCGAGGACTTTCAGGAGGATACGCAACACGGAAGGTATCTGACTTTTAGCTTGGGCGAGGAAGTATTCGGACTGGAGATACGCTACGTTACAGAGATAATCGGCATGCAGCCGATCACGAAGATTCCCGAGGTGGATCCTTATATAAAAGGGGTTATCAACCTTAGAGGCAAGATCATTCCGGTGATCGACATGAGGCTCAAATTCGGCAAGGAACCCACAGCATACACTGACAGAACCTGCATAGTGGTTATAGACACAGAGAATCTCATAATCGGTCTTATCGTGGATATGGTCTCCGAGGTTATGACTATAGAAGATGAAAACATAGTTCCCCCGCCCGACCAAAGGAGCGGGATACGCAACCGTTACATCAAGGGTATCGGCAAGGTAGACGGCACTGTTAAACTACTGCTGGACTGCAAGACATTGCTAGATATTGAAGAGACACAGGAGATAAGCTCCATCGATTTGGACGCAGTCAAAGAAGCGGATAACTAAAACATCAGCAGTATTGTTCATGCTGATGGTTCTACCAGGGGCGGCATTCGCCCCTATGTATTATGAATGCACAGCGGAAAGCAAAATGCTTATCTGATTGAATGCCGAAGGGCAGCAATCCAAAAGGCGATTATTATTGTATTTTTATTAAGGGATGTTTATGGTAACCAGAAAGGTTCGTGTTTTGATTGTGGACGACTCCCTGTTCATCAGGGAGTTTATATCCTCTGGGTTGATGGAGGATACTGGTATAGAAGTGGTGGGCAAGGCGGTGGATGCCTTCGACGCTCGAGATAAAATACTGGAACTGCATCCGGATGTGATGACTCTTGACATCAATATGCCTCAAATGGACGGTATTGACTTTCTGTCGAAGCTACTGCCGCAGTATCAGTTGCCGGTTGTGGTAGTAAGCTCTATCAGCGGGCGCGTTTTTGATGCTCTCAACGCCGGGGCGGTGGATTTTGTTACCAAAGCCAACCTGAAAGACGAAGCCGAAAGGCGACGATTCATCTCCGAACTAACCGCGAAGATCAAGATTGCCTCTATCGCAAAGGTTACCCGAAAGCATACCGCCTCTGCAGCAGGCCTGCCTCTTCCAGGCAGAGAGATTGCAAAGCCCTCCGCAAGCGGCATCATAGCCATTGGCGCTTCAACGGGTGGAACAGAAGCCACCCAAACGATACTTCAGGGTCTGGGGCGCGATTTGCCCGGAATAGTGGTCGTTCAACACATGCCGCCAGTATTTACAAGGCTGTATGCCGAAAGGCTAAACGCTATATGTAGCATGGAAGTCAAAGAAGCAGAAAACGGGGATACCATTTTGCCCGGGCGCGTGCTGATAGCGCAGGGCGGGTTGCACATGCGGGTGGCAAGAAAGGCGATGGGAGGACTATTCGTCGAGTGTGCAGAAGGCGAGAAAGTAAGCGGGCATTGCCCCTCGGTGGATGTGCTGTTTAGCTCAATAGCGAAGTTGAAGGGCTTGAAAAGCATTGGAATAATACTCACAGGAATGGGGAGCGACGGCGCTAAGGGATTATTGGAGATGAAAAAAGCCGGTGCGAGGACCTTAGGCCAGGACAAGCAGACTTGCGTGGTGTACGGAATGCCCGCTGTGGCAGAAAAGATAGGTGCTGTCGAACTGCAACTCCCGATACAGGACATTGCCGGTAAAGTGTACGAGTGGCAGAGAAGGCTTTAAAAGGAGCTTTTTCCGTATTTTTTGGTCACAAAATTGAAGTTTTGTAGAATTTGTGCGATATATGTAGTATGTTGACTATTGAGAACATATACCAGTCCAAACTGGAAAAATTCCGCAGTGTCGCGGAAGCAGGTGCCCAAAAGCTGGGCAACCCGGGCGCATTCGCGAACATACTGGGCAGCTTAGAAGAGAGCACCGAAGGCTGCCTGACAGGTTCTATGGATACCCGTTCCCTAAGCGCGGCGACTTCGCCCTATTTTGGCTTGGGACTGGGTGCAGGAACGAATTACGGCATAGCGGATTACCTCAGCGGCGTTTTACAAAACGCCGCATCGTCAGCGAAAAACCCGTCGTTTACTCCGTCAGAGCCGGAGATCGACTCCGCCATAGCCGAGGCGTCTTCAAAAACTGGTCTGGATGAAGGGCTCATCCGCGCCGTCATCCAAGTAGAATCCTCCTTTAGGACTGACGCAATTTCCCGTTGCGGAGCTATGGGGCTTATGCAACTTATGCCTGGAACGGCGGAAGAGATGGACGTCAGCAACCCCTTCGATGCACGGCAAAACGTGCTGGGCGGCGCAGGGTATCTCAAAAAACTGGTGGACAGGTTTGGCGATGTACGCCTCGCGCTCGCAGCTTACAATACAGGGCAGGGAAGGATAGCATCCTTGGGCATAACCAACGCAAACGATGCACAGCAGTATTCAAGGATATCCCCCGGCGTTCGGGGTTATGTGGACAAGGTGTTGAGTTTCTGGGAAAATAGTTAAAACAATGACTTAATGCGAGGTAAACCATGCTAGAGGGAGCATTTGGAGGCATCGACCTGTTGCAAAAGGGTATGGATGCGTCTTGGACTAGGAACAACGTAATAACCAATAACATCGCCAATGTTGATACACCCGGCTTCAAGAGTTCTTCGGTCAATTTTGAAACTGCAATGAAGCGTGCCATGGAAGAGGAGGGCGGCGGATTCTCAACAAAGACCACCCGTCCTGAGCATATCGATTTTTCCGAAAGTTCAACCAGCAAGGTCAACCCTGTAGTCGTGCCGAACAACAGCACGAGTTACCGCTTGGACGGCAACAACGTCGATATCGAATACGAGAACATAGAACTTGCCAAAAACACGCTTTGGTATTATTCGATGATCGAGCAGATTTCCAGCGAATTTGCCAAAATCAGAACCGCAATTAGCGGTTAACGAAAGGGATTAGCAATGGGATTTTTGTCATCAATCGACATAAGCGGCTCCGCGCTCACGGCACAACGCCTTAGGATGGACGTCATCAGCAGCAACATTGCGAATGCAGAGACCGCCGAAACCGAAACCGGCGATCCTTATCGCAGGCGCGTATGCGTGCTGAATGAGCGAAAGTCGTTCTCCTCCGAGCTGGGCAGCGCGATGAGCGCGGGAGTGAAGGTTGAAAGGATAGTTGAGGACGAATCAAATTTCGAGTTGGACTACAACCCAACTAGCCCCCTTGCGGACGAAAACGGCTATGTCCGAATGCCAAATGTAGACGAGGTCGAGGAGCTTATAGACCTGGTTTCCGCAACCCGCTCCTACGAAGCGAATATAACAGCGCTAAATGCAACAAAGAATATGTCCCTCAAGGCGCTGGAAATCCGCAGCTGATACTCTAAAACAGGGAGGTCAAAATGAGCATTGATTCTATTGGCGGCGTAACCGCAAGCGCCCAAGGTTTTGCCAAACCAGAAAGCATACAGCAAAAAGACAAGAGCAGCTTTTCGAACATACTGAGCGACGCCGTCAATTCTATAAAAAATACCGAAGCGGAAGCAGCAAACGCCCAATCTGCGCTGGTAACGGGAGAGTCATCCGATTTGCACACTTCACTCATAACCGCCCTTAAAGCGGAAACCGCGATAAGCTTTACCGTCGAAATTCGAAACCGAGTGCTTGAATCGTACAACAGCATCATGAATATGCAGGTATAATCCTGTAAAAATGGGTCACAGAAACCATTAACTGACAAGAAATTCCATTTTAACATTCCATAAAAATTAAATGTATTATATACTAATGTAGGCCAAGGAAAGAGATAATATGGATATTTGGACTGCATTTTTTTATATTGTCATAATGGTAGCCGTGCTTGTAGCCGCTTATTTTACTACGCGGTTTTTAGCCCAGAAGGGCCGCCGCATGAGCAGCAGACATATCCTCATGCACGACTGCCTGACCGTCGGTCGGGACAGGCAGATAGCTTTAATAGAGGTCGGAGGAAGGACGTTACTCGTCGGAATTACCAACCAAGCTATAAATTTAATCGCGGAGGTCGACCCGGAGGAGCTTGCACTGCCTCCGGTAGAGAATGCACAGCAATCCGCTGGCGGGTTCGCCGCCAAGGCAGAAGGATTCTTGTCCGGACTCAAGAATGCACCGGATAAGTTGAGCAAAGCGCGCATGGAGCAAAAAAGGGTCAGACGGGAGCAGCCCGCAAAGGAAAGCGACTTTTTAAGCCAGATGGAAGAAGCGATTAAAAGGCACAAGAGCCAAGAGGACGATGCAAGCGGGGAGGACAAATGAAAAAAGCCCTTCTCTTTTTTATGACCATTGTCCTCGTCGTGTCGCTTGCAGGTTGTTCAACTATAAATACAAGCGAACAACCCGGCACTCAGCAGGGAATCGCTTCACAAGAGGGCGACGGGCTGGCCAATGCGCTGGGCGCTAGCCGCTCCGAAACGGTGGACATACTGCTCCTTATAACCATACTTGCAGTATTGCCATCTATACTTATCATGCTCACCTGCTTCCCCAGGATAATCATAGTGCTTTCCCTAATCCGAAACGGCCTGGGCCTTCAGAGCATGCCGCCCAATCAGGTGCTGATAGCGCTGGCTCTTTTCCTTACCTTCTTCGTAATGAACCCTGTCATCACCGAAATAAAAGAGGACGCCTACCAGCCTTATATAGAAAACCGTATCGACGAAGAAGAGGCATTTGAGCGCGCCATGAAGCCCGTTCGCACATTCATGCTCAAGCAGACCTACGAAGACGACCTGGGCTACTTTGTTTCCGCCGCCGAACTGCCAGATGAGCTACAAAGTGTCGACGATATACCTAACTCGGTTCTCATCCCCGCTTATATCACCAGCGAAATCAAGCGCGGATTCCAGATCGGGTTCTTTCTGTATATTCCGTTCGTTGTGATAGACATGGTTGTGGCCAGTGTGCTGATGTCGATGGGTATGATGATGTTGCCCCCGACGGTCATATCGCTGCCATTTAAGCTGTTGCTGTTTGTCCTGGTGGATGGTTGGATGCTCACGGTCAAGACCCTGTTGGGCAGTTTTGGGTAGCCTGTATTACCGACGAAGAATAATGTGCAACGAAAGGAGAACGTATGGAGCACGCAGAAGTTATCCTCGTATTGCAGGACGCAATAACCACCATTTTGAAGGTGGCGGGGCCTATGCTCATCGCGGCGATGGTCGTCGGGCTTATCATTTCTATCTTTCAGGCTACGACCCAAATCAACGAACAAACCCTCGCCTTTGTGCCAAAGCTTGTCGCAGTGCTTCTGGTCTTGTTGCTTGCTTCCGGCTTTATATTTACGACTATGGAGGAGTTTACGACGCGCATGTTCGGCTACGTCGGAACCCTAATAAAATAGCATGAAGGAGATACTCGACAACGTCAGCCAGCGGTTGGATCTATTCCTGCTTATGTTTGTCCGCGTATCGGCGTTGATAGTATCTTCGCCGATTTTTGGCAGAAGGAATATGCCGAACATACTCAAGGTGGGCTTTTGCCTTGTGGTCACAAACGTGCTGTTTGCGGCGAATATGAACGCACAACCTATCCATTACTCGGGTTTACTGGAATTTGGAGCGCTTGCCTTGATGGAAATGTTGTTCGGATTGGTGCTCGGATATGTAACGACGGCTTTCTTTGCACTTGTGCAGACCGCCGGTCACTATATTGACATGGAGATGGGATTCGGCATGGTCAACGTGCTGGACACGCAAAACAACGTGAGCGTACCCATCACGGGCAACCTGCTGAACATAGTTTTGCTAATCTGCTTCTTCGGTGCGAACGGTCACCTGAAGCTCATTCAGATAATCGGCAACACTTTTTCCGCCATTCCCGCAGGTGCGGTTGTGCTCGACCCAAAAATAGGGATGATAGCTTTGGATGTCTTCATACTTACATTTATGCTCTCGGTGCACGTGGCACTCCCTATGATTGCGTCAGGTCTGCTGGTGGAAGTGATGATGGGCATTATCATACGCGCAGTACCCCAGATAAACGTCTTTGTGGTGGGCATACCGCTGAAGATACTGGTTGGCATCATAGTACTATTGATCGTCATGCCTGCTTACGTCAATTTTACAGCCGTAATATTTGACAGGATGTTTGAATCCATTGATAGTATGATACTGGGGCTTGTGCCATGAGTGGTCAGTCCTCGGGGGAAAGAACAGAAAAGGCAACACCTAAGCGCAAACGAGACGCCAGAGAAAAAGGGCAGGTACTAAAGAGCGCAGAAGTTGTCACCGCGTTTTCGCTGTTAGCTATGTTCGGGGTGCTGCTCATATTTGGAGATGGAATTGCGAGCGGTATGGCGGGGATGATGAAGTCCTTCTTTACCGCGGAATTGCCTGAAGTAGCAGATAAAGCAGTCATCGCGATAACCTTCGAGAAGGCGATACTCTCCTTCTTCCAGATAGTCGCGCCTGTGCTTATAGCGGCGATGGTGTTCGCGATAGTATTCAACCTAGCGCAGTCCGGCTGGAACTTCACCACAAAGCCCCTAGCGCCAAAGCTCGAGAAGATTAGCCCGCTGGCAGGTTTCAAGCGCATCTTTTCGAAGAGGTCGCTGGCAGAGCTGTTCAAATCGCTCATTAAAATAGCCGTACTCGCTTGGGTAGCTTACGGTGAATACACAAGCCGCATGGACTCGTTTCCCCTATTGATGGGGGAAAACCTTCAGTATTCCATACCCGCCGCTATGGACATATTGGTGTCGGTAGGCTTAAAACTGTGCATCGCGTACGCGATTTTCGCTCCCGTGGATTATATGTACCAGTGGTGGCGGCACAACAAAGACCTTATGATGACCAAGGAAGAAATCAAAGAGGAGTACAAGCTCTCCGAGGGCAACCCCCAGACAAAGAGCAGGATATCCCAAAAACAGCGGCAGATGAGCCGCATGCGCATTGTGCAGGCGGTCAAGGACGCGGACGTAGTAATCACAAACCCCACCCATTACGCCGTAGCCATTTCTTACAAAGAGAATGAAAACGATGCCCCCGTCGTCTTGGCGAAAGGCGCGGACTACATCGCGAAGTCAATCAAGGAAAAGGCGAGGGAATTTGGTGTCGAAATAGTCGAGAATCGCTCTGTTGCACAGTCGCTGTACTTCTTTTGCGAGGTGGGCGACGAAGTACCAGAGGAGCTATACAAGGCAATTGCGGAAATACTGGCGTACGTGTACAAACTCAAGAAAAAACAGGGAGTAGCATATTGAAGTTTTCAGATGTATCCGTTGCGGTAGCAGTGCTCGTTATAGTGCTGCTGATTATCGTGCCGCT
This sequence comes from uncultured Clostridia bacterium, assembly GCA_937874755.1. Taxonomy (GTDB): domain Bacteria; phylum Bacillota; class Clostridia; order Christensenellales; family CALWSW01; genus CALNBC01. The sequence continues at coordinate 5,792 of CALNBC010000120.1, read as the reverse complement.
TCCGGTGGTACTGATGGATTTTTTCCTGATACTCAACATCGCCGGCTCTTTGATGATAGTGCTGATAACTCTATACGTAAAAAAGACGCTGGATTTTTCGACCTATCCCACAGTGCTGCTTATCATCACGCTCTTTAGAATGGCGCTGAACATAGCCGCAACCCGCCTTATCCTCGGCAACTCGGGCGACGCTGGACAGGTGATAAAAGCCTTTGGCACTTTTGTGGTGGGGGATAACATAGTCGTGGGGCTGGTCATATTCTTCATCATTGTCATCATGCAGTTCATAGTCATCACAAAGGGCTCAGAGCGAGTCGCCGAAGTATCTGCGCGCTTCACGCTGGACGCAATGCCGGGCAAACAGATGGCGATCGACGCGGACTTAAGCTCGGGCATAATCAACGAAAGCCAAGCCAAGGAACGCAGGCAAGAGGTTCAGGAGGAAGCGAATTTTTACGGTTCGATGGACGGCGCTTCGAAGTTCGTCAAGGGCGACTCCATAATGGGCATAATTATAACTTTTATCAATATAATCGGCGGCATACTCATAGGTCTTCTGGGAGTGGGCGGTCAGGTCATGAGCTTCGAAGAAGTGGTAAGAGTGTATATTGTCGCAACTATAGGCAATGGGATATGCAGCCAGATTTCGGCGTTGCTCGTTTCCACGGCGACGGGCATAATCGTCACCCGCTCATCCACGAAGGAAGGCTTTGGGCGGGACGTCATGCGCCAGATGTTCAACCAGAAAACGCTCGTGTTTTACGTGCTAGCTGGAATGCTCGCGGTATTGAGCTTTATTCCGGGGCTTCCCACTATTCCTATATTGCTGATAGCAGCATCGGTAGCATTGTGGGGCTATTACAGGTCGAAGGACGAAAAGAAAATTCAGGAAGAGCAGATTCAGGACACCGCAGAAACCGTCGCCGCTGAAAAACGCAAACCGGAGAGCGACGGTTTCTGCGGTGTCCTGAATCTGCTCTTATCGAGATGGAGTTCGGATACGGTTTGCTGTCGCTGGTGGACGCTTCCCAGGGCGGAGACCTGCTAGACCGCATAATTATGGTCAGACGGCAATGCGCCCTCGACCTCGGTATAATCGTTCCCATAGTGAGGTTGAGGGACAATGTCCAGCTCGGCATCAGGCAATACGTCATCAAGATTAAAGGGCTGGAGGTCGCCCGGGGCGAAGCCATGCCCGACCATTTCCTCGCACTTAAGCCGGACGATGTCGATGAGCAAATCGACGGAATCGAGACCGTCGAACCCGCCTTCGGTCTGCCTGCGCTTTGGATTTCCGCTGCGAACCGCGAAAAGGCGGAACTGCTTGGCTATACGACAATAGACGTACCCTCCGTCATATCCACCCACCTCATGGAGGTAATCAAGCGCCACGCCGACGAGCTCCTCGGCAGGCAACAGGTGCAGACCATCCTAAATAACCTCAAGAGTCAGCAGCCGGCCCTAGTTGAAGAGGTCGTGCCGAAGATGTTCTCCATAGGCGAGGTGCAAAAGGTGCTTGCGAACCTCCTTAGAGAGGGTATTTCCATACGCGACATTGGTTCAATACTCGAGATAATGGCGGATTATGGAACGATAACAAAGGATACGGACGTACTCACAGAGCAGGTGCGCCAGAAGCTTCGCCGAGCCATCACCAAAAACTTTATCCCTACCGGTGAAGCCAGAGTAATAACCGTAAGTCCAGACACCGAAAAGGCGATAATCGGTAGCCTTAGGCAGACTGACCAGGGCGTATACGCCGCTTTGGAGCCATCCCAGATACACAAGCTGCTCGGCGGCATCAAAAGGGCGGTGGAGAGTGCGATGAACCTCGGGATTACTCCTATTATGCTGACCGCCCCCCAGATACGCAGGCAGATGAAGCAGATATCTACGCAGGTGACCCCCGATTTGGTGGTACTTTCCTATAATGAGCTGGAACAGGATGTCAAGATTACCTCGGACTGGGTGGTGAGCATATAGAATGATTGTCAAACGGTTCTTAGCCGATAACATGCAGGACGCAATGCGCAAAATCAGCGAGGAAATGGGTCCCGAAGCCGTTATACTCGAGCAAAAATTCGTGCGCCGCAAAGGCATTACAGGCTATTTTAAAAAGAAGCAGGTACAAGTTGTCGCCGCGTATGACCCGTACCGCCCTATATCGCAGGATTCGAATAAAGAAAATGCCCAAAAGGCGGAGGCCACTCCCGCCCACAAGGAGGAAGGCACTTTTGGTAGCGAGCAGGCCAAACAATTGCTCGAGATAAAGGAGCTTGTCAAACAGCTTACGGAAAAATCGCGCATTGCGGCGGAAGCCGAGCCGCGTTACTCTTTGGAGGTTCAACGTATTTATAAGTCGCTTGTCGAGCGGGACGTAAGCGAAGAGCTGGCGAAAGAAATCGCCGATAAAGCACAAGCGATTACGGCGCAAAAGGTACTCGACGCAAGGGCGGTCGCACGGCAGCTGGTACTCGACCGACTAGGCGAGCCGTATCCGCTAAAGCTGAAGAAACTCGAGCAAAACGTGTTGCTTTTTGCCGGATCGACAGGCGCCGGCAAGACCACGACCGTGGCGAAGCTGGCAGGTATGCTGAAGTTTACGGCGAACTTAAGAGTGGGCATCGTCAATACCGATACTTACCGCATAGGCGCGATGGAGCATATCCGCATATTTGCGGATTTGATGGAAATACCGCTCATCATGGCGTACAGTGAAGAAGACGTCGAAACCGCAATAAAGACCCTTGCCGACAGGGATGTCGTTCTGGTCGACACTGCGGGCAAAAGCGCGAGGGATAGAGAGTATCAAAAAGAACTGGGCGGTCTAATCAAACTGACCAAAGCCAGCGAGGTGTTTCTGGTGCTGAGCGTATCCACGAGCAAAAAGTCATGCAAGGAGCTTATTGAGAATTATTCCTTCATAGAAGACTACAAGCTCATCATCACCAAGCTAGACGAAATCGAGTTCCCGGGCAACGTGTTGAATATAGTCGAATACTCCAAAAAAAGGCTCGCTTACGTTACCGTGGGGCAAAACGTGCCTGAGGATATCCGGGAAGCAGATACGCAAAAGCTAGCGGGCAGCATCATTGGCGACAATTCGCCCCACTAACGCTACCCCTGCGCATCGTTGCTACAACATAAGGAGATGTAATGCGATTTGCGACCGTAATGAATTTTGATATGGAGTGCTTGCTTTGAACGCCATCGAAAATTACGAGCTGGGCGAAGTATTCGAAATCCAGGTCAATAAAAGAATCGTCCGCACGAAGGTTCAAGAGATTATCTCGGACACGGAGTTTATCGTGCTTCAGCCAACGATCAACGGTATGCCCATCAGAGCTGAGGATAACGAGTTCACATTTTTATACCACCGCAAGAACGGTTGCGTTAGTTTTAGAGCGCGGATACTCTATTCGTATAAAGAGGGCGAACTCGCCCTTAGCCGCGTAGTGCGCGTCTCCGAATTGAAAAGAACCCAGAGGAGGCAGTTTTACCGCTTGCCCATAATGCTGGGTGTAACGATCAGCATTTGTGATGAAAATGACAAAACGTCAGGGGACGAGCACAAAGAGGAAACCCGTTTTTACAAAGGAAAGACGGTTGACCTCTCCGAAAACAGCGTCAAAATCTGCTGCTACAAAAAGTTTGCCAAGGGAACCAAACTGATTGTGGGGATAAACCTCACAGAATCAGACTCAATCCTTGTCAACGCCGAAGTCCTCTTTTACGAAAAGCTGCCCGACAGTGGGCTCTACAACACGGTGCTGCTTTTCGCGGAGCAGAGTGAGAGGGAAAAGGCATATATAAGGCGGTATATCTTTAAACAGCAGTCGCTGATGCTAAAGAGAAGATAAAGCTTGCGAACCTGTTTTAATTCGAGGAATGGAGGTGTCAATCCTATGGTAAAGGAAGCCGAAGCCAAGGCGCTTTGGGACAAATATCAAAAAGAGAGAACTTCCGAGCTTAAAAACGAGCTGACGCTGCTCTATATAGATTTGGTAAAAAGCACGGTACTCAGGATGATGCCTACCTATAAGGGATACAGTTCCTACGACGACATGCTCTCCTGCGGCATATTCGGACTGATGGATGCCATAGAAAAGTTCGACACCACTAAAAATGTCAAGTTTGAATATTACGCCTCTATGCGCATACGCGGCGAGATAATTGACAGTATCCGAAAGCAGGATTGGGCGCCTTCAAGCCTAAGGCGGAAAATCAAGACCATAAGCAATGCGTATGCAGAGCTGGAAAGCTCGCTTGGCCATACCCCGACGGAAGAAGAGGTTGCCGAGAGCCTCGGCATGAAAACTGAGGAAGTCCAGAAGGCGCTGGAAAAGTCCCACACTTTCAACGTCCTCTATTTCGAGGAAATGGCGCACGAAAATCAAGCTTGGGAGTGCGCCGATGCCACCGAATCCATGGAGGACAAGCTGGAAAACGCCGAGATGGTAAAGATTCTCGGCAAGCTAATAGAAGGGCTGCCCGAGAAGGAAAGGCTTGTCATCACGCTTTATTACTACGAAGAACTAACGCTCAAGGAAATCGCACAAATACTTGGCGTTTCAGAATCCAGGACTTCCCAGATACACTCAAAGGCAGTCATGCTTTTAAGGGCGAGGCTGGATTCGGCATATTCCCAATAGATAATCAGAAGTTAAGAGGTCTAATATGAACGCATCGCATTACTCGTTTGCATTATTCGTCTTCCTGCTCGTCCTCGGGGCGATTTGGTTCTATGCCCGAATGGCGGGAAAGATAAAAGCTAAGGACAAAGCCAATTACGCTAAAGAGCAAAAGCTATACAACCTTTATCAAGACATCGAGGATTTGCTAAAGGGTTTTGAGCTCTACGTCGAAGAATCCAAATCGGAAATAGATGCGCGATTGTCCTTGCTGCAAGTGACCCAGGTCGAAAATGTAACCGAAGGCAATAAAGCAGAGCCAGTCGTTGAGAAAAACAGCGTCGCTTCCACAAAGGAAGAAGACGCGGCGAAAATTCTAACTGACAATCAAAAAGATGCCACGAAAGCCCTGATTGAGGACGCCCTGATCGACATTACAGCAAAGTCATCCGAAAAGGACGCCCGGCAAAACTCAGAGCGAATCGGCCCGCAAAAGTCTCAACCGAGGAAAAGTGCTGCAAGGAACGCATCCGCTAAAAAACAAACTCGTTCTATGATGGAGAAAACTCCAGAAGGGTCAGCGATTCAATTGATGCAGCATGAAACCGCATCAGTGCCGGCAACCCCCGCTGTGGAAAGTTCCAACAAGGAGCTCATAATGGAATACGCTGCAAAGGGTATGGCGCAAAGAGAAATCGCAAAAAAACTCGGAACATCGCAAAAAGAGGTTGCGCTCTTGATGGAAATTAAAAAATTGTCCATCGCAGGCGGCCAAGGCTAAAGTATCCCGCTTGAATGCCGATATAACTACTAGACTATTCAGCGTTTTTGTGAGGATTAACAAATGTTGCGTTGTTTTTACACAGCCGGTACCGGAATGTTGGCTCAGAGGGACCGCATGGACGTGTTGGCCAACAACCTGACCAACGTGGAAACTACGGGGTATAAGTCCGACACCCTCATTACAGGCAGCTTCAGGGATATGATGATCGAGCGGCTGAATGACCCGGGCGCCAGCACCAATAGAACCGTCGGTGCTCTGGGAACGGGAACGCATATTGACAGGGTGGTTACCACCTTCGAACAGGGGAGCGTCGAACAAACCAACCGACCTCTGGATTTTGCCCTAAACGGAGATGGATTCTTTGTTATAGACACGCC
>CALNBC010000119.1 GCA_937874755.1 uncultured Clostridia bacterium | reverse complement strand
TCTCACGGGGAACGGCATCAAGTTAAAAATAGGTGAAGGTCCGTATCTGGACATAGAAACCCCCGCCCCCAATATCGCTTGCCTTGAATTGCTCCAATGCGGGATAGCGGTGGAAACGGGGAAGGGTTACATTAGAGTATGGGCGGGAACAGAGGAAGAGATGGAGCGCTTTTTCTACTGCATATTCAAACTCAAAGAGCGAATTTTTAGTTGATTGCTACGCTCCGAGCAATGATGTTTGCGGTATTTTCGGTCAATCCTTCAACAGGCAGGCAACGCAGGTGATAGACAAAATCTCTAGAATCCCCCGCCATGACCATTTGGTCTTTAGTAAAGAACTGAGCTCCCAATAGTGCGCCTTCACCGTTGTAAAAGGAAAGATAGGTCATGGTAAGGTCGTAATCCGCATCTTCGGAAACGTTGGTCACTCTTCCGGATACCGTAGCAAAACCAGGGTAGTTTTGAACTATCATAAGGTTAGAAACTTCCATCGGGGGTAACGAAGGGGGTGTCACCGTTTCAAGGGAAACGACAGCTGCGGCAGAAACCGCTTCCGTAGGCGCATCGCCAGAATAGGAGAACCAGGCCGCCACCGTCGAAACAGCGCCGGGGGCGACGACGTCATCCTCCGCACAGGGCGGCATGAAGGTTTGTTCTATACGTTTTCCGTCCACCGTAAAGCTTACGGAAACATTGGAAACTATCGCGTGGGATGATGAATCGTTTTTAAATTCGATGGCGGCATAAAGATTTGCGCTACCTTGAACATTAGGAAAGTAATAAGCTGCAACCTGGGTTACCGACGCGCCCGCCGAAAGGGACGAGTCAGGCGTTTCTTCGGTTAAATCGGAAGTGCTTGATTGGGTGGGAGACGGAGCATTCAGCACTTCAGAACGCGCGGGAGAAGGCGAAGGCTTTGCATCAATTCCCCCGGAGCATCCACACATACCGAACAGTAGTGCAGTGGCGAGGGCGAACATTATTAATAAGTATTTGCGGGTCATACTGTGACCTCCGATTTTGGCTAGATTGAATCTCGTTATGTGCGCATTTATACGATTATTTACACTGTACGCTAGATTATACCTTAAAGCAGAACAACTGGCAAACACTACGAATCAGCTATAGCTGAAAGTAACTGATAAAATATTGACGATTTGGTTTAATTAGTCTTTTAACTTGACTTCTCTTATGCTAAAATACGTTTGTAAGGATTTGGGCTTTTCCAAGAAAGCGGTATTTGAACTGATGCCCTTTCACCCAATCGCTGCTCAACATAACTAAACTTATAATATACGGAGGGTCACTCATGAACAAGAAGACGATTGACGATGTAAACGTTAAGGGCAAAAGGGTACTTGTCCGCGAAGACTTCAACGTTCCGATGGATGCCGATAAGAACATTACGGATGACAAGCGTATAACCGCAGCGCTTCCCACTGTCAAGCTCCTTATCGACCGCGGTGCAAAAGTCATACTTTGCTCCCACTTCGGTCGCCCGAAGGGGAAAGCCGATCCCGACTTCTCCTTGGAACCCGTTGCAAAACATATAGCTAAACTGCTCCCCGATGTGAAAGTCACTTTTGCTTCGGACTGCATAGGCGAATCTGCCAAGGATGCAGTAGCAGGCATGAAGGAAGGCGACGTCGTTCTTTTGGAAAATGTCCGCTTTCACAAGGAAGAGACAGACAACGCCCCCGAATTTGCAAAGCAGCTCGCTTCATTGGCGGATATTTTTGTGTTGGACGCTTTTGGCACCAGCCATCGCGCCCATGCGTCCACAGTCGGCGTAGCCGCTTATATACCCGCAGTTGCCGGTCTGCTCATGCAAAAGGAACTTGAGGTCATGGGCGGCGCGGTCGAAGACCCGGTTCGTCCTTTCGTTGCCATACTTGGCGGCGCTAAGGTATCCGACAAAATCGGCGTCATCAAAAACCTGTTGAGCAAGTGCGACTGCCTCGTCATCGGCGGCGGCATGGCAAACACCTTCATCAAAGCAGCGGGCAACGAAGTCGGCAAGTCACTAGTGGACGAAGAGTCACTCGACCTTGCTAACGAACTTGTTAAGGAAGCCAAGCAACGCGGAGTAAAGATGCTCCTGCCTGTGGACGTTGTCGTGGCAGATGCTTTTGCAGCAGACGCCAAATACAAGACTGTCAAAGTGGACGCTATCCCCGCAGACTGGATGGCGCTGGATATCGGCGAAGAAACCGCCGCGATTTATGCGGAAGAGATTAAAAAGGCGAAAACCGTCGTTTGGAATGGTCCTATGGGAGTGTTCGAGATGGACGCTTTCGCAAAGGGAACTAGGGCTGTCGCCCAAGCTTGCGCAGATTGCGACGGAACGACCATCATTGGCGGCGGTGACTCTGCCTCCGCAGTCAAGAAGCTCGGGTTCGCCAACAAGGTTACGCATATCTCAACCGGTGGCGGCGCATCCCTCGAATTCCTTGAGGGCAAGGAACTGCCCGGAGTAGCTGCCATAAACAACAAGTAGCAAAAACGGCAGGCAGAATATCTCCCGTTCGCCTGCCACAATTAACAAATATTCAGGAGGAAAGTATAATGCGCAAAGCTATAATCGCAGGCAACTGGAAGATGAACATGACCCCCAGCCAGGGGGTGGACCTTGCAACCGCGCTGATGCCCCTTGTGGCGGATGCGGCCTGCGACGTTGTTATATGCCCGCCTTTTGTGGACCTTGTCGCCGTGGGTGAAGCTATAAAGGGCAGCAACATCCACCTTGGAGCCCAGAACATGCACTTCGCCGAGAAAGGCGCTTACACAGGTGAGATTTCGGCGGACATGCTCAAGGAGCTGAGAGTAGAATACGTTATTATCGGCCATAGCGAACGCCGCCAGTACTTTGCCGAAACTGACGAAACCGTCAATAAAAAGGTCACTGTTGCACTCGATAAGGGGCTTATTCCCATAATGTGCTGTGGGGAAACTCTGGAGCAGCGCGAAGCCGGAATTACTAACGATTTCGTTTCCGGACAGGTGGAAAAAGGGCTTTCGGGTCTGTCCGCTGAGCAGGTTGAGAATGTAGTTATCGCCTACGAGCCTATCTGGGCTATCGGCACAGGCAAAACCGCCACCAAAGAAGAAGCGAATGCTACTATCGGCGTAATCAGAAAGACGATCGCTAAGCTGTTCGGCGAAAAGGCTGCTGCACAAGTGCGTATACAGTACGGTGGTTCTATGAACGCCAAAAACGCGACTGAGCTTATGTCTATGGAAGAAATAGACGGAGGTCTCATCGGCGGTGCGGCTCTCAAACCTGAAGACTTTGCGAAGGTCGTAAAATTCTGATAATATTCACTCGCGCTGGTCGGGGATTGGTAGGACTGATCCCCGCCAATGTCTTTTCCAAAGCCTTTTCTTGAAACTTTTTGATGCTATTATAGGAGAGCAAATGACAAAACCCATTACCGCACTAATAATACTCGACGGTTTTGGCTCCAGCGATTCCAACATCGGCAATGCCATAAAGGCTGACGGAGCAAAAAACATAACCGCTTTAACCGAAAAATATCCCAATACCACTATTGCCGCTTCAGGGATGGACGTTGGGCTCCCTCGGGGTCAGATGGGCAACTCCGAGGTAGGTCATCTCAACATCGGCGCGGGTCGCATAGTCTATCAGGATTTCACCAGGGTTACTAAGTCCATCGAGGACGGCGATTTCTTCTGCAAGCCGGAATTCATCTCGGCAATTGAAAACGTCAAAGAGAATGGCTCAAAGCTACATTTGTTGGGTCTTTGCTCCGACGGTGGAGTGCACAGTCACAACGAGCACCTTTATGCTTTCCTAAAATTTGCAAAACAGCAGGGGCTGGATTGCGCATACGTCCATTGCTTTATGGATGGTAGGGACGTTCCCCCGTCCTCAGGCAAGGGGTACATCGAACAGCTTCAAGAAAAAATAGATGAGTTGAACTTCGGCAAGATTGCTACCGTCATGGGTCGCTATTACGCCATGGATAGGGATAATCGATTCGAGCGCGTCGAAAAGGCATACGCCGCCATGACCTATGGCGAAGGGGTAATCGAAACGGATGCCGCAGAAGCCATGCAGCGTTCCTATGATGACGGGGTGACAGACGAATTCGTCGTTCCTTGCGTTATAACTGAAAACGGCAAGCCCGTTGCGACCATCAGCCCGAAAGACAGCATGATTTTCTTCAACTTTCGCCCAGACCGAGCTAGGGAAATCAGCCGTGCCTACATCGACCCTGAATTCGATGGATTCGAGCGCAAAAAAGGCTATTTTCCCCTTGATTACGTCTGCCTCACCCAGTACGACGTTCGATTCCTCGATTACCCGGGTGTCTCCGTCGCATACAAGCCCCAGAGCCTCGATAATACTCTAGGGCAGTACCTCGCCGCAAAAGGCAAGACCCAGCTTCGCATCGCGGAAACGGAAAAATACGCCCACGTCACCTTCTTC
>CALNBC010000118.1 GCA_937874755.1 uncultured Clostridia bacterium | reverse complement strand
CCTTGATTTTGTTTAGCTCCTGCAGCTTTTTGACAGCTTCCTCGGTAAGGTCGCCAAAGAAGCCCGTAACTTGCCCCGAGGAGGAGAGGTACCCAAGCTCGTATAGCCTCTGCTGCACCTCTTTGACGTCGTACCCCGAAGTGCCGTTCATAAGGGCGTAATTCTGGGCGCTGCTGCTCATGATAGTATCCCAGGTGAGCTGCCCGACTATGCCGTCCATATCAAGCTCGTGCTGGCGCTGGAAGCGTTCGACGGCGTTCTTGGTCATGGTGCCGAAGTATTCGGTGGCCTCGTCCGAGTCCATATACCCAAGCTCCATGAGCCTTTCCTGCAATTCGGAAATTTTGCCGTCCGTCATGCCGTATTTGAGCATGAGCTCGGGCTTGGGCGTGGGTGTGGGCTCGGGTGTGGGCAAAGGAGTGGGCGAAGGCGAGGGGGAAGGGGAGGATTCGCCTTCATTGCCCGATGGCGTTAATGGTATCGAAGGCGAGGGGAATTCGGTTTGAGCGCCGCCCCCGCCCGAAGTTTCAACTTGAGTGGGCACTGCGCCGCCTTGCTGGGCTTGACCGCCGGCGTAATTGCTTGAACCGGCCGCCATATCTGTTCCCACCGCACTCGCGCCCGGAACGGTCAGTACAACGGCGAGCAGCACCAATGCCAAAGCCCCCGCGCCCGCCGCCCACAGGACCCGGGTATCGCCCCTTCTTGCGCGCCGCAGCGTCTTTTTTATGGCGCGGGAGGCATTTTTGTACAAGGAAGAGGCGCTTTCGCCTAAAATTCTGAAAAATGAAGTCTTTTTGCCCGTGTTCTTTTTCATATAGCTACCTTTCGGAGGTTCGACTATCTGGGTGAAGAATTTATATTTCCCGCAGTATACCGTATAAATGTGGATATAGTTTGAACTCAATCTGAATAACGCCAAAAAAGCCGGATTTCGCGGCATATGCTATGCATGTTGCAGATAATGACAAAATAAGAGCCGCAAGCGCCCGCCTGCGGCTTGATGTAAAAAAACGATGTATGGTTGCGCTCACTCCTCGAACAGCGGAGTGGAAAAATACCTCTCCCCGGTGTCCGGCAGTATGGTGACCACTGTCTTGCCGGGACCGAGCTTCTTGGCGAGCTTGAGCGCGGCGGTTACGTTGGTGCCGCTGGAAATGCCGCAGAGTATGCCTTCCTCGCGCGCCAGGCGGCGGGTGGTCTCGAGCGCCTCCTCGTCGGTTACTATGCAGACTTCGGAATAGATGGAGGTGTTGAGGTTTTCGGGGATAAGCCCGTCGCCTATGCCCATCTGGACGTGGGTTCCTATGGAGCCGCCGGACAGTATCGCGGCGTTTTCGGGCTCGACCGCCCAAATCTCGATTTGAGGGTTGCGGGACATGAACACCTCGCCTATCCCGGAAAGCGTACCGCCGGTGCCCACGCCCGAGCAAAAGCCGTCTATGGGTCCGCCGACCTGCTCGAGTATCTCGAGGGCGGTGTGGTTGCGGTGGACGTTGGGATTGTCCGGGTTGGTGAACTGCTGGGGAACGTAGATGTTGGGGTTTTCCGACGCCATTTTCAGGGCGGTGCACAGGCACTTGTCGATGCATTCGCCTATGTCCCCCGCGTCGTGCACGAGCATCACCTCTGAGCCGTATTGGGTGACGAGCTTGCGCCTCTCCTCGCTTACGGAGTCGGGCATTA